>JAGXLP010000130.1 GCA_018334615.1 Candidatus Bipolaricaulota bacterium | reverse complement strand
AGTTCCCGATAAGCCCTCGCTCTCGTTTGGGCTTGTGTTTGTATCCCCGATGCCTTCCCTTTCCCCCAGACTCTCTTCCTTGCCTTCCATAACTTTATCCATTTCCGTTTCCTGACCGGACAAAGAAAAGTGGGCACTTGAGGTACCGTATTTCAAGTTAAAAGGTGAAGACGTGTCGAAGTCGGCCCCCAGAGTAATTATACCTTTGCTGCCCCAGAATACCTCACCCTCTATTGGAACCTTTTCGGGCATGTCGCCGTCATTAAAACCGTCCGTTATTCCAATAACATTTTTTGGTGAGGTCTCCTCATTATTCTGAACTATTCTGAGAGCGTAAGGGTGGAATTTTGCTTGCTTATTTCGCGTTAGAACGGAAATTGCAAGCGGTGTTTTCTCCATGTTCTGCCTGATCGCGGACTTTATGTCAGGATTCAGCGAACTGTTTAACGCCTTTTCGTTCCCAAATATTGCGATAAGTATTACCTTTTCACCACGGTATTCCGTTTCTATAACCCTATAAACGTCTGAATCCAGCTCAAGCTCAACCCTTATCACCCGTGACAGCTTGGTCGAAACATCCTGCCCCATTGCTAGAGAAGCGTTAACGAGGATTAAGGAAAGGACTACCACACCAAAAATAAGGAAACCTTTCTTTGACATTAAATCACCTATTTTAAGTACCTCTTTGAAGCGGAATGTGGGTTAGCAGATTCCGCACCCGCCTCCCAAAAATGCTAGAAAAGCTACTGCCCAAAGTGACCAGAAAAACCCAAGAACAAAAGCGGTTGCTAATGTCATTAAAGACACCTCCTATTAAGATCTTTATATGTACATTTATTATAACATCAAGAAGTAATAAGTCAATAAAAGTTTCCCGAAATTTTAGTCATCGGCACCGCAGCAATACTTGTATTTTTTTCCGCTCCCACACGGGCAAGGGTCGTTCCTTCCCGGCTCATCTTCAACGATCCGCTGCTTCGTAGTAGGTTTGCTGTTGCCCCCTCGATTCTCTTCGCCGGTTGCTCTGCCCTCTCCCGCGCCTGGTTCAGGGAGTCCTCCAGTATCTCCGCTTTGCTGGAAATTGAATCTGGAGGTATCTATTTCCGACTTAACAGGTTTCTTTGAGCCTTCGACCGCAAGTCTGGTTTTTACCAGTATCTCGACTATTTCTCTTCGGAGATCACTCCTCATGTCCTGGAATAACCGGAAAGATTCTCGTTTAAACTCTACCAGGGGGTCCTTTCCTCCGTATGAGGACCAACCTACCCCTGCCTTGAGGTCGTCAATCAAATAAAGGTGTTGTCTCCATTTCCGGTCGACTATCTTAATGATAATTGACTTGATCAATTCTGGTGTTACCTGTTCGGTTTGTTTGAACCCGTCAAGCTGGTTTTCCCAATTTGCAAGAATGAATTTCTTGACCCTTTCCGCTATGTCTTTTCCGTTTTCTCCAAACCCTTCTTCAAATGGGGAGTTTTGAAATTCGGAGAGCTCGTTCTTTAAAGCTTCAATATTTTCTTCGTCAGTACCGTTGCCCAGGCCATAATTCTCTACTAGATCTTCCGAGAAATCCATCAGTACCGGTTCCAGGTAACTATTGATTTCCTTCCAGCTACTACTATCTTCCCCGGACAGGACGAAGTGGTTTCGCAGGCTATAAATTGCCTCTCTCTGCTGGGCCAGTACCTTGTCGTATTTTAATACGTTTTTTCTTCGTTCGTAGTTTATCCCTTCAACTTTCTTTTGAGCCCTTCGGATTGCCTTTGTCAATAGAGAGTGTTCAATGGCCTGGCCTTCTTCCATGCCCGCCTTTTCCATGAGTGAATCTATCCTGTCGCCGCCAAAAATCCTCAATAAGTCATCTTCCAGGGATAGGTAAAACTGAGTGGATCCTGGATCTCCCTGGCGACCAGCTCGACCACGAAGCTGATTGTCAATTCTTCGACTTTCGTGTCTCTGGGTACCGAGTACGTGTAGACCTCCTAGTTCGGCCACACCCTCTTCCAATTTAATATCCGTACCTCGCCCCGCCATATTGGTGGCTATGGTAACGGCTCCGCGTTGACCGGCGTCCTTAATGATCTCAGCTTCTCGGGCGTGGTTTTTCGCGTTTAACACCTCGTGCGGTAGCCCTCTTTTCTGCAGAAGTTTGCTTAACCTTTCGGACTTTTCTATCGCATTTGTGCCGACGAGAACCGGTCGACCCTTTTCGTGCAGTTTTTCGACTTCATCTGCCACCGCTTCGTATTTTGCTTTCTTTGTTTTGAATATTACGTCCGGCTTATGATCTCGCCGGAGAGGCTCGTTGGTTGGGACTACTACCACGTCGAGGTTGTAGATATCTTCAAATTCGTCTTCTTCCGTTTTTGCGGTTCCCGTCATACCGCTTAACCCGTCGTAAAGAAGGAAGAAATTTTGTAATGTTATCTGAGCAAAAGTTTGGTTCTCCTTTTGGACCATCATACCTTCTTTTGCTTCTATAGCCTGATGAAGTCCATCCGATAAGCGCCGATCCGGCATTAATCTCCCCGTGAACTCGTCCACGAGTACTATGCTTCCGTCTTTAACTATGTAATCTTCATCCTTTTTGAAAAACTCCTTAGCTTTGAGGGAAATTTTGAGGTGGTGAAGCATTGAAATATTCTCAGGGGAATAAAGGTCGTCCAGGTGGAGGAAGTTCTCGGCTTTGTTTGCTCCCTGGTCTGTAAGGGATATAGATTGGTTTTTTTCATCTATCTCGTAGTCATCCCCTCGATTGAACCTCGGAGCTAGACTGGAAAACCTCTTGTATAGTTTAGTGGATTCTTCAGTCGACCCTGAAATTATTAGGGGTGTTCGGGCTTCGTCAATTAGAGTGCTGTCAATTTCATCAACTATCGCGAAGTCGCGGGCGGCTCCGACTCTCTGTTCCTCGGATAGAACCATGTTATCTCTCAGGTAGTCAAAACCGAACTGGTTGGCGGTCCCATATACGATGTCGGCTTTATATGCTTCTTTTCTCGCCTCGATATCCATATCTTCCTGGATGACCGATACGTCAAGGCCGAGCGATTCGTATATCGGTCCCATCCATTCTCTGTCCCTCTTTGCGAGGTAATCGTTTACAGTTGCGATATGAACCTGACCGACTAAAGCGTTGAGGTAGGCGGGCATCGTCGCCACGAGTGTTTTACCTTCCCCGGTGGCCATTTCCGCGATTCTTCTCTGATGCAGCGCGACTGCCCCGATTATCTGTACGTCGTATGGCCTCATTCCGGTCTCTCTTTCCGCTACTTCCCGAACTAGGGCAAAGGCCTCCGGAATTAACTCCTCGAGTTCAGCCCCCTCTTCAATTCTATCCTTGAATTTTTTTGTTTTCTTCTTGAACTCATCTGAAGAGAGATTTGCTACCTCGCCGGAAAGGTTATTTACCTGGTCCACGTAGCTTCGGAGTTTGGCAATTTTCTGCTTGTTCGTCTGCCCGAATATCCAGTCTACTGCTTTTTTTACGTTGTCAAACATATTGGATTAATTAGTGATTTTTTGCCTATTGATGTCAGGAAAGAGGCCGAGTCAAA
>JAGXLP010000022.1 GCA_018334615.1 Candidatus Bipolaricaulota bacterium | reverse complement strand
AACAGCTGGATAGCCTTAAGGGAAAAAGAGTAGGCCACGGCTTCGCTCCCGCTTATCCCAAAGATCGCAAAAATACCGATGAATCCGCCTTCGGACACCCCTATCCCACCCGGTGTCACCCAGAACAGGGAAGACAGCACAGAAATCATGGCAAACAACATTGTAAGTTCTACTATAGAAAAGATCCGGCCCTGCGTGTAATAGAAATAGATCTGAGGCCTTATAAACATGAATACTGTCGCAACCAGGTCCAGCAAGAACGCCACACCCGTATGTTTTTTGTGCTGTCCAAATGCCATGCCTATTTCTTTTTCCAGGTGCCTGACGACGTCCTCCACCTTCTGTAGAAGGCTCGTCCAGGGCAAATGCCTCTTCAAAAAAGCCGTAAATCTAGTGAAAAGGAAAAGTTTCTTAAAGAAGTTAAAAACGAGAGTGGCGACAAGACCGAAAAAGATCACCGAGATTAATACCAGGTAGGGAAGAGTATTGGTCGAAAGTCTCGTATAGACACCCATCATCGCACCAATCAGTATAACCGTAACAAGGGCGGACATCATCGTGATTCGCTCAGCTACTATGGTAGCAAAGGCCCTGCTGTAAGTTGAATCCGTTTCCCTCTCAATAACCAGAGCCCTGACCGGTTCCCCGCCAAAATGCATGGACGGGGTGAGAAAACTTACCGAAAAACTTCCAATTCGGGCCCAGAAACTCAGGCTAAACGGAGCAACAACCCCATAACCCTTCATGACTGCTATCCAGGCGAGGGTCCAGAAGAAAAAGGTGAGCACGATGGCACCAACCATTAGCGCAAACCCGTCCCAGCCCAGGGATGAGATATGGTTCCACACTTTTGCAGGCCCAATGTACCATAAAATTGCGGCCAGTATGGCAACTCCAATAACCACGGACAGAGCAGTCGTGGTCTTACGACCTAATCGCACTTTAACCCTCCGATTTGCCAAAACTTGTAACGATCTCCCTGACTTGCCCCGGGTTTAGCTTTAGCGTTTTTCTTAATTACCTCGACCCTCAGTACGGGTATTCGACTAATGAGCACTCAGTTGTACAAGGCTAACGGATACTTTATACTTTAGCAATATTTCTTAAAGAAAGGGGGAAACTATGCCCGAAGATTTTGATTTTGACACAGAAGGCCGCGGCGGAACCGACTGGGAAAGATTCCGGCGGGGTCTGAATAAATTCGGCGATAAAACGGGCTGGATTATAATTGCTCTAATAATCGTCATTTACCTCCTCCAGGGAATTTATCAGGTAGGCCCGGCCGAAGTCGGCCTGGTGAAAAGGTTTGGAAAACACGTAAATACGGTAAATTCCGGTTTAAATTATCACCTCCCTCCTCCAATTGAGTCCGTGCAGAAGGTGGATATTCGATCAGTTCGCAAGGTGGAAATTGGTTACGAAACAATCTCACCACCTCCAAATCCCCGTTATCGAATTGACCGAGAAGAGGCACTAATGCTGACCGGTGATGATAATATTGTCCACATGGAGCTAGCCATTCAATTTACCGTAAGGGACGCCGAACAGCTGGCTTTTAACATTATAGATCCTCACGAACTGGTAAAGGAAGCGGGAGAAGCGGTAATACGACAGGAAATAGTCAAGCACACGGTCGAGGAAGCCTTAACCACGCAGAGGGCAGAGATAGCAGCCAACGCTCACGATGATCTCCAGACACTGCTCACCTCTTACGAGTCAGGTATCCAAATTGAAGCCATAAAAACTCAGGACGCAAAGCCCCCGGAGCCGGTAATACCCGCCTTCGATGACGTGACGAGTGCCAAAGAGGACAAAAATACCAAGATAAATCAGGCAGAGGCTTACAGGAACGACATAATACCACAAGCAAGGGGACAGGCGGCGGAAATAACTAACCAGGCTGAAGCCACAAAAGCGGAACGGATAAACGAAGCCGAGGGTGGAGTAAGCAAGTTCCTTCAGGTTCTCGAGGAGTACAACAAAGGGAGTCAGGAAGTGACTCGTCGACGGCTATACATGGAAACGATGGAAGAAATCCTCCCGGAAATGAACAAGATACTGCTTACCCAAAAAACCGACGGATCCGCGGTATTAAAGCTCCTCAATTTATCCGATCTGGGTGGTGAAAGCAAATGAGAAAGCTAGCCTGGTTCGTAGGAATAGTAGTAGCACTAATAATTATCTTTAACCTGTTGACGTTTACCGTAGATGAGACAAAACAGGCGATAGTAGTTCAATACGGAGATATCAAGAACGTTGCCACGGAGCCCGGACTCTATTTTAAGATCCCCTTCATTCAGAGTGTTCAGCACATGGAGGGTCGGCTTCTTTCCTACGATATAGAACCGAGAAAACTAATTACCTCCGACCAGCGACGCCTCCGGGTAAATAACTACGCAGTCTGGAGGATAGAGGAGCCCGGCCAGTTCCGCGAGTCGCTCAATGCTCGCCTCAGTACCGCCCAGACGAGAATTGACGATATAGTCTATTCTGACCTGAGAAATGTGCTGGCAAGTTACGAATTTAGCCAAATAGCTTCCAGCGAGAGGGAAAATATGCTGGCACAGATTACCGAGGACAGTGCCGGAAAGCTAACCGAATACGGAATAAACCTGATCGACGTAAAGATAAAACGGGCCGATCTCCCAGAAGCAAACGAGCAGGCCGTGTTCGATCGAATGATATCGGAACGAGAGAGGCGTGCCGCGCAGTTACGAGCCGAAGGTGATGAACGATCCAAGGAAATCGAGTCCGAGGCAGACAGGAAAAGTAGCGTAATTATAGCCGAAGCGAGAAGGGAAGCCGAGACTATTCGGGGTGAAGGAGAGGCAACTGCACTGGACATTTACTCGAAAGCCTACAGCCAGGACGTGGAATTTTACGAGTTCTGGCGGAAACTGTCATCTTACAGGAAGTCCTTCCCTGGAGGGAAGTCTACAATTTTAATTACCCCGGACTCGCAATACCTTAATCTCCTTTCAGAGGGAGTAACTGAACAATTAAAACTTAAGGAGCAAACGGAAAGCCAATCCAAAGAATAGTTTTCAAAAGGTTAGCGACAATCATTTATCCTCCCGGCATCTAGCCGGGAGGGTT
The DNA here is from genome assembly GCA_018334615.1 of Candidatus Bipolaricaulota bacterium. Classification (GTDB taxonomy): domain Bacteria; phylum Bipolaricaulota; class Bipolaricaulia; order M55B111; family M55B111; genus JAGXLP01. Next base: position 9,572 of record JAGXLP010000022.1, on the reverse strand, counting down.
TTTATTTGGTCATCTCTCTCCACAGCTTGAGACCTTCAAGAACCAGGTCTTTCTCGTAGTGTTCTATTCCATCTATCTCTTTCGAGAACAACTTTCCCTTGCCACCAGTAGCGATTACCTTTAGTTCCTCTCCCCCGCAGGCCTCTCTAAACCGTCGGATCATCCCCTCGATCATGCTAATAAAACCGAGCACAAAACCCGAGTTAATGTTGTCAGCTGACGTTTTCCCTACAGGACCTTCCGGCAATTTAAGCTCAATTTCCGGCAACAGGGCGGCCCTTTCCACAAGTGCCTCCAGGGCGATTTCCATCTCCGGGGCAATAGCTCCTCCGAGGAAGTCCCCTTCCTTAGAATACATTTCGAAACTCGTCGCCGTGCCGAAGTCTATTATCAGTCCAGGCCCACCATAGATTTCTTGACTTGCGATTATATTTGCCACCCGATCAGCCCCAACTTCCCCCGGCTCGTCAACTTTTAGTCCCACGAGACCGTTATCCACTGGACGTAAAAACGTCGGAGATACGTCCATGTATCTCTCTAACCCGGTCGAAAGTTTTCTGTTAAGGTAAGGAACGACCGACGATATTACGGCGTCGGTGACTTCGTCAGGAGGTATATCGGAACTCGACAGCAAAGAACGTATCTTTAATCCTATTTCGTCCGGCGTTACCTGCTCAATCGTAGATATCCGCCAGGTCCGATGAATCTCTTCGTCCTTAAAGCAACCTACAGTAATATTTGTGTTTCCTACATCAAACGCCAGGAACATGAGTAACTAATCAACTCCTCTGTCGTCATCTATCAAGTCTCACCCACCCCAGGAAAGATCTAAACTACTTGGCTTCTAGCCAATTACGGCACAAACCTTTCGCTGTAAGATTGAGCTGGTAATCATTCGACAAAACCGCAGGCGATTTTCCCAGCGTGAAAATCGCTGCTTCCGATCTCGGCCTCGCTCTCCACCCTTTCCCTGTTCCGTAATCCAGAAGAAGGGCTCAGGACCGAGAAAATTCCAGCGAAGCGGCGCATATGTTTGACGAGCCTTGCGAGGAGTTTGAGCACGCGAGTCGGAAATTTCTCGGACCAGGGAGCCCGGAATAAGTTTAATAACACTGCTGAAAAAAGGGTGGAACCATGCCCCCTCGGCCTCCGATAGGATTTTCCTGAATGATTACCAGCTCAATCTTTTATCCTCACTCGGCCTTAACAATTAATCCCCTTTAAACTCCTTTTTGACCGCCTGGAGATTTTCGTCGTTTCCAAGAACTTCAGCGCCAGTCATGGCAAGTGCCTTCGCGGCAGTAACCATAGCAGAATAGCCTTTGTCGGAATTAGAAGCTTCGGCGAATTCCGTAGAGTGTCCGGGGGTTTCCTCTTCGGCTATCTTTATGTAGGAATGAATGGCGGGGACTTCCTGACTTACATTACCCATGTCAGTAGAACCCATACCTCCCTCGTGCTCTTCAATTTCTTCGCCCAGATTCACTATGTTATCAGCAAACAAGTCAACCAGGGCGGGATTGGGTTCAACCGGACAATAACGGGTTCTTTCCTCGGTTATTTCCAGTTCTGCCCCGGCAGCAAGCGCCCCGGCTTCCGCGCAGTTCTTCACTTTTTTCAGAAGTTCTTCCAGGTCACCCATTTCCGCTGCTCTGACGTAGAAACAAGCCGCAGCGTGGTCCGGGACGATATTTGGCTTCTCTCCCCCGTCGGTAATTACTCCGTGAATTCTGGAACTTTCTTTTATATGTTCTCTCAAGGCATTTATGTTATTGAACGTGGAGATTACGGCATCCAGGGCATTTATCCCTTCCTCCGGTTGAGAAGCCGCGTGCGCTGATTTGCCGTAAAAGTCCATCGTTAACTCCTGTACTCCCAGGCTGCCCCTACCAACAAGGGTTTTGCTCGAAGGGTGAACCATCATCGCTACGTCCACATCGTCGAAAATTCCTGCCTCAACCAGCTCGATCTTCCCCCCGCCTCCTTCTTCCGCGGGAGTACCGATCACGACAACCTGCCCGTTTAACTTGTCCATTACGGAACACAAGGCAAGTCCTGCACCAAGCCCGATAGTTGCAATCAGGTTATGACCACAGGCATGACCGAGGCGGGGCAGGGCGTCGTACTCGCATAAAAAAGCGACCGTAGGGCCCTCGCTCCCATTTGGGCACCGTCCAATAAAAGAGGTTTCCATCCCTCCAATCTCCCTCTCCACCGAGAAACCCTTCTCCTCTAGTGCTTCCGTAAGCCAGTTCATTGCTTTGTATTCTTCGAACTTTAACTCGGGATTTTCAAATATCTTTTCTCCCAGTTCTCGTAGCTTACCGGAAAGTCCGTCCAGCTCGTCCCCTATCTGTTTTTTTAACTCGTCAAGTTCCAACTCTGTCATGTTACCTCCTATTAAATTAGGTCAATACCAAAAAACATCTAAAGTCAATCATGAAAGCTGTTTTAGCTTCATTTACCGGGCCCTGTCAGTTTTTTTGAAGCGAGGCACCACTGACAGATATTTCTAGAGATAGTAAACCAGTTGTTCCAGCTCCCTGGTTATATCCACCTGGGCAAGCTCAACTTCCTCGGGCATATCCAGTAAAGTCGGGGCAAAGTTTAATACACCTTTTACGCCTCCCTTGCCCATCTTATCTGCGACCTCTTGAGCAGAGGAAGCAGGTACCGCAATTATTCCCAATTTAACGTCCTCTTCCCCGATCCTCTCTTCCATTCTGGAGACGTCTTCTACTTTTACACCGTTTATTTCCTCACCTATCAACTGGGGATTCTGATCAAACGCCATGGAAATCTCAAAGACCCGCTCGTCAAACCCGGTATAGGTCAACAGAGCGGAACCAATATTTCCAACCCCCGCTAGCGCCATCTTCCATTTTTGATCCAGGTTTAATATCTCCCGAATTTTTGTAGCAAGATTTTGAGTACTGTAACCAACCCCGCGGGTTCCAAAATCTCCGAAATACGAAAGGTCTTTCCTTACCTGGGCCGAGTTCAAGTTTAATTTATCCGAAAACTTCTTGGAAGATATATTCTTCTCCCCGTCCTCAATTAACTTTTCCAGACATCTGAGATACAGGGGTAAACGATCTATTGTCTCTTTTGGAATCTTTCTTTCTTTCATATAAAAACCTCGCTTATTCAAAAACTTACCGCAAACTTACAATATAAGATAATTATAAGGATAACACCAAACAGGGCAAATATTAGCGACGATAGGGGGCAGGTTTATAATGACATCTAACCCTGTACTTTAATGGGACGAACTACCACTTTGCAAAGAACCCCCCATTCTAATATCCTTAATTGAAAAACCAGGACCTGAACTGAGCGATTTTTCCACGGAATTGAATAATTTAGGTTATTCTCGTATTCAATGACGTAACTAGGAGTTGGTCCAGCACTTAGTTTAATATTTACCCCAAAGGTGTAACCCTTTTACAGAAAAAGGTTTTCTATGAAGAAAACTATCAGGGTTTGATCATCGATATTAAACTAAGTGCTGGTCTAACTATCGTCAGAGGAACTTTAATTAGGTGGGTTAGATTTTACCCACTGGCTGAAGTCATCTAATTTATCAAAGAACAATGAAGCTAATTTACAGGCTTCATTAGAAGTTGGTGAGGCGAGAGAAAAGCGTACATTTTAAGCAGGAGGTGCTTTCCTAATGCACGATAAACTATTTACACCAGGACCAACTGAAGTCAGGTCCGAATTGTTACAGGAATTATCAACTCCTCAAATCCATCACAGAGCCGAGGAGTTCAGTGATCTGTACGATGACATTCAAACTAAGTTGCAGAAACTTCTTTATACCGAGAAACCGGTTTTCCTGTTTACTTCCTCTTCAACCGGTGCAATGGAATCTGCCGTAACCAACGGCGTTAAAAATAAGTGTCTAAATCTTGCCAATGGGGCTTTCGCCGAACGCTGGCATAAAATTACCGTAAAAAACGGTGTCCCCGCCGATCTGTTGAAACAGGACTGGGGAAAACCAATTACTCCGGATATGGTAGATGAGAAACTCGCGACAGGCAATTACGACGCTGTCACCATGGTGTTTAACGAGACTTCGACAGGGATGATGAATCCCATAAAAGAGGTTGGGGAAGTCGTAAATCGCTACGACGACGTAATGTTTCTGGTCGATGCCGTTTCTGGAATGGCTGGGGCAAAGATAGAAGTCGACAATTGGGGAATAGACATGTGTCTCGCCGGCGTCCAGAAGGCATTTGGTTTACCGGCCGGTCTGGCTGTTGCTTCCGTAAGCGATAGATTGCTGGAGAGAGCCGAGGAGGTGGAGCCGAGAAGTTATTACTTTAACCTGCCACTGCTCAACAAGTATCACAAAAGGAGCCAGACGAGGACCACTCCTGCCATCCCGCAGATAATTGCTCTTAGAAGTCAACTGGAACATATAGTCGAGGAGGAGGGAATAGAAGAAAGGTTCGCTCGCCACGACAGACTTTCCGGTATCGTCCAGGACTGGGCGAAGAAATACTTTGACATCTTCCCCGAAGAAGGATACTGGTCCAATACCCTGACCTGCGTGAAGAATACCAGGGGAATATCTGTGGCAGACTTAAACAAGACCCTGATTGAGGAACACAATACCCGAATCTCAAACGGATATGGAGACATAAGCGAAGATACTTTCAGAATATCAAATATGGCCGATATCACGGAGCCGGAAATTCGAGGGTTGCTGGCGACAATTGACGATATACTTGGACTTTAATTAAGGAGGACAACAATGACTAAAATACTAATTTCGGACCCGATCGCCGAAGAGGGAGTCGAAAAACTCGACCGGGCCGGATTTGAGCTGGAGCACCAGTACGACTTAACCGCCGAGGAACTCAAACGGGAAATTGGAAAATTTGAAGGTATAGTTGTGCGATCAGCGACAAAATTGAGGGCTCCGATCCTCGATGAAGCCGATAACTTAGAACTAATCGTTAGAGCCGGAGTTGGCCTGGACAACATAGATCTTGATCATGCCGACGAACTCGGGATTGAAGTACGAAATACTCCCGAGGCGAGCTCAAATTCCGTGGCGGAACTGGCCCTGGGGCATATGTTGGCCCTAGCCAGGGGGATACCTCGTGGCACGAAATCCCTGAAAGAGCAAAAATGGATTAAGAGCGAGTTGAAGGGGACGGAGCTCTCGGGTAAGACGCTTGGAGTAATCGGAATAGGAAGAATTGGAAGCCTCGTCGCCAAAAAAGGAATGGCCCTGGGCATGAAGGCCGTCGCCTTTGACAAATTTATCGACCAGTCACCGACGGAAGGAGTAAAAATGGTGGAGAAAGATAGACTTTTAAGCGACTCGGATTACGTTACACTGCACATACCGTTTGTGGAATCCGAGGGAGCGACAATTGGCGAAGCCGAATTGAAGAAAATGAAGGAATCTGCCTTCTTGATCAACTGTGCTCGAGGAGGGGTGGTGGACGAAGACGCCCTCAAAAGGGCCCTGGACAACGAGTGGATTAGAGGGGCGGGGGTCGACGTCTTTACCGAGGAACCTCCACAGGACGCCGAGCTTCTAAAATTTGATAATCTATCGTTGACCCCTCACGTCGGGGCTTCAACGGTTGAAGCACAGAGGAGGGTCGGCACTCAAGCCGCGGACGAGTTTATTGATTTCTTTGGAAAGGAGGATTAAAAATGGCGGAAGTACATCCATTTCAGGGTTACCGATACAACCCGGAGAAAGTAGGAGACGTAAATCGAGTTGTCAGTCCGCCTTACGACAAAATCGACGAAGAGGAACGGGAAGACCTGGCAAATAACAGCCTTTACAACATAGTCAGGCTAATACTGAGTAAGTCCAACGAACAGGGGGACGACCAGTACGAGGTTGCGGCCAAATACCTCAGGGAATGGATCGACGAAGGAGTTTTAGAGGAAGACGAGGAGCCCGGTTTTTACGCCTACTATCAGGAGTACGAGGCGGAGGGAGAAAAGAGAACCAGAAAAGGGTTTATCGGGCTTGGGGAGATAGAGGAAGGTGAAGGTGTAAAGGCTCACGAGGAAACGATGTCCGGCCCGAAGGCGGATCGGCTGAGACTGCTTCGTGCCACCGAAGCAAATTTCGGTCAAATATTCATGCTATATTCCGACCCGGAGAACAAGGTAACCGAAACCATGGACGAGTCAATCGGAGATAATCCACTGCTGGAAGTCAGGGACAAGTACAGGAATACTCACAGTCTCTGGAAACTCAACGAAGATGAAGTTATCTCCACCATCAAAGAAGAAATGAGCGAGAAAAGCCTTTACATAGCGGATGGTCATCACAGATACGAAACCGCACTGAACTACAGAAACGAATGCAGGGAGAAGGGATGGAAATCACCTGAAACCGGCGGATTTGACAACAGGATGATGACCTTTGTGAACATAGACGATCCCGGATTAACCACCCTGGCGACCCATAGATTGCTTCACGATATCGACAACTTCAAGCCCCACGGGATACTGGACGAAGCGCGAGAGCACTTCGACATATCACGTTATAACGATCGAGAAGAATTGCTTGACAAGCTCGATGCCGATCGTGGAAAGAAACACACCTTCGGGTACAGGACGAAAGGCGACAAAGCTTACTGGAGCCTGACTCTCCAGGACGAATCAGTCATGAAAGAGATCCTTCCCGAGAAGTCCGAAGCCTGGAGACGCCTGGACGTTTCTATTCTCCACAAGCTGGTCCTGGAAAGATACCTGGGAATAGACGAGGAAGCGCTGGAGGAAAAACGCAACCTGGATTACATCAGAGGTAGAGACAAGGCACTGGATATGTTAAAAGAAGGGGGCTATCAAGCCGCTTTCATCATGAATCCAACCAGGGTAGAACAGGTAAAAGAAATTGCTGACAGAGGCGAAAAGATGCCACAAAAATCGACCGATTTCTACCCCAAGTTATTAACGGGACCGGTCATTCATAAACTAAAAATAGACAAAGGCTAGGCAATGGAGTGGACAACTGACGAACTAAGAGAATCATATCTCGAGTATTTTGAGGATAAGGACCACGAGAGAAAAGAGGGCTCGGGACTGATTCCCGACGATCCATCCATGCTGTTTACATCGGCGGGGATGGTTCAATTTAAGGACATTTTCTGGGGAAAAAGAGAACCGGAGCTCGATCGAGTAACTACGTGTCAGAAGTGTTTTCGGGCAAACGACATCGAACGGGTGGGGGAAACCTGGTATCACCACACGTTCTTCGAAATGCTCGGGAACTTTTCCTTTGGAGATTATTTCAAAAAGGGAGCTATAGAACTTGCCTGGGAGTTCGTTACTGACGTACTTAAATTTGACGAAGAACGCCTATGGGTCTCCGTCTACCAGGAGGACACCGAGGCTTACGACATCTGGAAACACGAAATAGGATTGCCGGAAGAGAAAATAACGAAATTAGGTAAAGACGAAAACTGGTGGGGGCCGGTGGGCGATGCCGGTCCCTGCGGACCCGATTCCGAGATATTTTTCGACGCCGGAGAAGAATACAGTTGTGGTCCCGACTGTGACGGAGTAGCCTGCGACTGTAACAGGTTTAACGAATTGTGGAACCTCGTGTTTACCGGCTATCAAATGGACACCAACGGGGAAGTAAAGGAGCTAAAAAGACAGAATATAGACACGGGCATGGGACTCGAGCGAGTAGCCGCCGTACTCCAGGGTGTGGACTCTGACTTCGAGATAGATATCTTCCAGCCAATAATCGACGAATTAAAAAGTATAGTTGGACTAAACTCTTACTCGCCTGAACAGGAAGGTTACATCAATAGAATTGCAGACCACGTTAGGGGTGCAGCTTTTCTCATCTCCGAAGGGGTTATACCCGCAAACGAAGGCCGTGGCTACGTACTGCGGAGGATAATAAGGCGAGCAGTTCAGGCCGGCGATAGATTGGGAATGAAGGAGACATTTTTGACCTCGGCACTACCTCCCATTCAAGAAACAATGGGGGGGACGTATTCCGAACTGGTAGAAAGAAGAGACTTAATTGAAAACGTAATTGAACACGAAGAAGGAGCCTACAGAAAAACCCTAAACGAGGGGGAACAGCTATTTTACCGACTTGCCTCAAATCTCAAGGAGAAATCTCAATCCGTAATTCCGGGCGAGGAGGCATTCAGACTCTACGATACTCACGGGCTTCCGCTCTCCTTCCTGGAAGAGTTAGCCGAGGGAGAAGACCTGAGCGTTGATAAACAGGGATTCGAACGGGAGATGGAGCAACAACGGGCTCGTTCCCGTGACGGGTCGGAAGAAGAAGACGGGGCCTTCGGGGTTCCGGACGTACCCGAAACGAAATTCTCTGGCTACGAGAAGGATAGGGAGGAGGGAGAGCTGCTGGCGCTGATAAAGGACGGCGAGGAAGTAAGTCAGCTAACCGAAGAAGAAGAGGGATTTGCAGTCATCGATCAAACTCCCTTTTACGCCGAAGCCGGAGGGCAAGTGAGTGACGTCGGATCTTTAGAAAACAACCAGGCTGAGGCCCTGGTCCGGAAAGTAGAGGAAAGAAAAGGACAGTATTACCACCAAATACTGGTCCAGAGCGGGTCACTTAATGTAGGCGATAAAGTAGTGGCCAAGATAGACAGGGATAAGAGAAGAGCCACAGAGCGAAACCATACTGCTACCCATCTACTGCATCAGGCGCTTAATCAGGTTCTTGGTCCCCACGTAGTTCAATCCGGATCGAAGGTTTCACCCGAGGAACTTCGTTTCGATTTTAACCATTTCGAAATTCCCACGGAAGAAGAACGGCAGGAGATCGAGAACATAGTTAACGATGTAATCCTTTCCAACAGAAACGTCACGGTCAATTGGGTGGACAGCATCGAAGAGGCAAGAGAGCTTGGAGCATCCGCTCACTTTGAAGAAGAGTACAGGGGTAAGGAGAAATTGCGTACGATCACCGTCGAGGATTTTAGCAAGGAACTTTGTGGCGGAACTCACGTTGATCAAACCGGTGAGATCGGCGGGTTCGCGATAAAATCCATGGAAACCATAGCCTCGGGCATTCGACGTATCAGAGCCTTCACCGGGAAAAATTTCCTCGCGGATTACCGGACACAGAGGAAGCGACTCAGTAAGCTGGCCGATCTGGCCGGATCGGGAAAATCCGAATTGGTCAATCGGTTCCAATCGATCCTCAGTCAACAGGAAAGCTTGCGTGAGGAGCTAGAAAGAAAAACGGACCGACTCCTCGCTACCATTAAAGAACAACTCCTGGGAGCGATAAAGACTTACGGAGAAGTAAAGGTAATAGCTGCCAATCCCAACGTCGACAGTTCCGACCTGAAAAGACTGGCGGATTACGTGGAAGCGGAGATCGACGGTGTAGTAATCCTGGGAGCAACTGAGGAGGACAGTGCTTCTATTGTATGTAAAGTTTCGGATTCTCTGTCGGACAGGCTAAACGCCGGGGAAATCGTGAGAGAAGCTTCCGCAGTTCTCGGTGGTGGTGGAGGCGGCTCGGCCGGTTTTGCCCAGGGAGGGGGACCGAAAAAAGATTCCATGCAGGAGGCTCTCCAGACCGGGGTTAACCT
>JAGXLP010000129.1 GCA_018334615.1 Candidatus Bipolaricaulota bacterium | reverse complement strand
CCGCTCGGCCTCCGATAGGATTTTCCTGAACAATTACCAGAAAACTGTAAGTAGATGCTTTCGACATGAAGGATGAGAGTAATCCGGTGTAGTGGTGGGGGGTAAGTTTGAGTATATATGTTGGGAGCTTCCCCGGTCTTGGTTACCGTAGCACAAGAGCCGTGGAACCAACGATTTCTGCGGAAGTAACGAACATATCGGCGAATTTTTTCACCAGTATCTTGAGATTGGATGGGGAATAAACTACGATAACTTTGTTAATTCATTCAATAGAAGGGTGATTAGATGGTTGTTGAGAAGACGCTGACTAAAGAAAAGCTGGATACCGTAATAAATTCGGCTCAGGATTACCTTTTTGAGATCCAGGAGGAAAAGGGTTACTGGCAAGGAGACTTTAAGAGCAACCCGACGATTGAGGCGGAACACCTGATGCTTACTGAATTTCTTGGCATCCAGGATGACGAGCAATGGGATAAAATTGTAAATTATTTGAAAAGGAAACAACTTGAAGACGGTTCCTGGAATATCTTTCCCGGGGGGAGGGGCAATCTGTCCACGACGATAGAATGCTATTTTGCCCTGAGACTGGCGGGTAGGCCTTCAGACTCCAAAGAACTTAGCAGGGCCAGGGAATTCATCATGAATCGAGGTGGTATCCCCGAGGCCAGGGTATTTACAAAGATATGGTTGAGTTTATTTGGAATATGGGATTGGGGCGACGTCCCGGCGATGCCTCCCGAATTGATCTTCTTTCCCGACTGGTTTCCGATTAACATTTACGAGTTTGGTTCCTGGGCGCGAGGGACGATAGTCCCCCTGTTGATCGTTTTGAGTAAACGACCTGTTCATGAACTGCCCGAGGAAAAGAAGTTACCTGAATTGTTTCCAGGTGATTGGGAAGGAGTGGTAAAAGACGAGGAAGACGATTATCCCCTGTTTTCCTGGGCAAAGCTGTTTCAGATTGCCGACGATGCGCTTAAGTATTACCACAAGTTACCCTGGCAACCTGGAAGAGAAAAAGCTATTGCGAAGTGTGAGCAGTGGATTTTAGAGAGACAGGAGGCGGACGGAAGCTGGGGAGGGATCCAACCACCCTGGGTATACTCCCTTCTAGCTCTTGATATACTGGGATATTCTCTCGACGATCCCGTTATGGAAAAAGGAATTGAAGGACTGGATTCTTTTTCTCAGGAGGGCGAGGACGAACTCAAACTTCAGGCATGTGTCTCGCCGGTCTGGGATACTGCCTGGGGGATTATTTCTCTCGTGGAGTCGGGATTATCGGAGGATGCCGATTCTGTAGTGTCGGCGGGGAACTGGTTGCTGGACCAGGAAATAAGAGAGAAGGGTGACTGGGCAGTGGATATAGATGAAGATGTCGAGCCCGGTGGCTGGGCGTTCGAATTTGCCAACGAGAACTATCCGGATACCGACGACACGGCCGAAGTCGTAATTGCGTTGAGTGAAATCGATCTCTCTGAGAATGAGCAGGAGAAAGTTGAGGCCATGGATCGAGGCCTCCAGTGGCTTCTGGCCATGCAGTCGTCCAACGGTGGCTGGGGAGCGTTTGACGTAGATAACGACAATGAGCTACTCTACGAGATTCCTTTTGCCGACTTTGGTGCTATTATCGACCCACCCACGGCTGACGTCACTGCCCACGTTATTGAAATGATGGGCAGGATGGGTTTTGACCTTTCTGATAAGCCGGTAAAGAGAGGCTATGAGTTTATCCGGGAAAAACAAAACGACGACGGCTCCTGGTTCGGTCGGTGGGGGGTAAACTACATCTACGGAACTGGCTCGGTTCTGCCTGCCCTGAAAGAAATCGGAGAGGACATGTCAAAACCCTACGTGAGAAAGGCAGTGGATTGGATTAAGGAACACCAGAATGAGGACGGGGGCTGGGGAGAGACAGTTGAGTCCTATTCAAACCCCGAACTGGCTGGTGAAGGCGAGAGTACGCCATCACAGACCGCCTGGTCGTTGATAAGCTTAATTGCCGCCGGGGAAATTGATGATCCCGTTACGAAGAAAGGGGTTGAATACTTGCTGGAGAGGCAAACCGAGGAAGGAACTTGGGAAGAAAAGAATTACACGGGTACGGGATTTCCCGGGGACTTTTATATTGGCTACGTGCTCTATCGTCATTATTTCCCATTGATTGCCCTCGGCCGGTACCAGAGGGAGCTGGAATAGTTTTTGAAGGTGAATTATTATGCAAGGAGCTGAGGTCCAGGTAGTCGGAATTATGGCCGATAGCCACGATAACATGGATTTTCTGGCACGCGCCGTCGACTTTTTCAACGAAGGTGGAGTGGACCTAGTCCTCCATGCCGGGGACTTTATTTCCCCCCTTACCGTCGGGCCCCTCTCGGACCTGGAGTGCGAATTAATTGGCGTATTTGGCAACAACGACGGGGATAGGTTGTTTTTACGAGAGAAATTTGGCCAGGAAGGCGTTGGAAGGATAGAAAGAAATCCGTATCAGTTCGAGGTTGGAGGGAAGAACGTAGTTCTCATGCACCAGCCCAGATTACTGGAAATCCTTGAGAACAGTCCTACTCCCGACCTGATCGTTTACGGCCATACCCACGAGGTAGACGTGAGAAGAGGGAACCCTCTAATCGTCAATCCGGGTGAAGTCGGTGGCTGGATGACCGGTAAGGCGTCCGTAGGTTTAGTTGATTTGAGAAAGTTGGAGGTAGAGATAAAGGAGCTCTAGTCAATTGCTTCTTTTACATGAAGGACCAGATCAACACCGCTCCACCCAGCGCCAGACAGTAGTAGGAAAAGTTGCTAAGTTCCCCCCTTCGCAGCAATTGCAGTAGCCATTTAATTGCGAAGAATCCGGAAACCGCAGAGGTCGCCGTTCCCAGAATGTAAGCCCCGAGTGGAATTGAAGAGATGGAGTTATTGGAGAATACTTCCCAGACCTGAAGTACGTTTGCCCCGAATACGGCCGGCACCATGAGCAAAAAGGAGAACTCGGCGACTAGACCCGGTTCTAACTTCCTAAACAACCCTGTAGAAATAGTGACTCCGCTACGGGAAATTCCTGGAAATAGTGCTGTAACCTGAGCCAGCCCGATGGAGAGTGAATCCTTCCAGTTGAATGAATCCATATCCCGTTCACTCCCGACGGTATTTCTGTACCGCAGGGCAAATAAAACGATTCCGGTAACCAAAAGTCCCGCCCCGGCGGACCTCACGGAATTAAATGCCGCCTCGATGAAATCCTTTGCGAGAAGACCGATTACCGCTATCGGTACGGTGGCAACAAGGAGATGAATTAGATACTTCCCCCCTTTCTCGGAATCGGAGCCCGGAAGCGGAGACAGAATTATTTTTTTAATTCTTCCCCGAAAAGCCACAAATACGGCTATGAGTGTTCCAAAGTGAAGGAGGGCTTCCAGAAGAGGATTGTTCGGACCCTGGAGGCCAAAAAGATGTTTAAAGATGACCAGATGCCCGGAACTGCTGACCGGGAGGAATTCCGTAAGACCCTGGATAAGGCCTAAAGCCATATAGCGAAGCACGGTAAATTACTATAACTCCAATCGCGAAACTTCGGTTAGCCTGTTGACCACTTTGTC
>JAGXLP010000128.1 GCA_018334615.1 Candidatus Bipolaricaulota bacterium | reverse complement strand
GAATCACCAACCATTATGAGCTTTCTCTTCGCCCTGGTTAAAGACACATTTAACCTCCGTTCGTCAGCCAGAAAGCCCAGCTGGTTTTCGTCATTGCTCCGGACGAAGGAGATTATGATAACTTCTTTCTCCCTCCCCTGGAATCCATCTACCGTTTTTATCTCTAGATCTTCCTCCTCGTGGTTCGAGTTAATCAGGTCCACCTGATCGTCATAGGGCGAAATTACCCCTATATTTCGGGCGGGCAGTAAATCTAGATATGAATTGATTATCCGTTTTACTATTTCCGCTTCCGCCGGGTTTTCTCGAGAGTATGATCCGGGCCTCTGTCTTTCTCCCCCATTGACCTCCGCGGTATCAAGAAAAATCATCGGTTCATCGGGGTTGAGCGTCCGCTTTAACCAGGCGTGTGTCGGTTCGAGATCACGGGGGTCTATTCCCATGTCTGATAGAGTGTGTTCAGCCACGGAACTGTCAGCCTTGAGCTCGCCTTCGTAGAACTTCCTATTGGAAAATTCCATTATATCACTGTGCATCCTGAATTGGGTTAACAACATCTCCGTTATGGCATCTCCCTTCCTTTCCACGAGTTTCTCGAACATAGTGACCTGTAAATCCTCTTTTGCCTCCTGTGAGAGTATGGTTGGTGGTAACTGCTTGTGGTCCCCGGCAAGCACGGCCCGCTCCGCTTTGTTGAGTGGAATCAAGCATGAAGGTTCCGTCGCCTGCGTAGCCTCATCTATCACAGTGACGTCAAAGATCTGACCCTCCAGCAGGTCAGAACCGGCAGTCGAGTTCGTCGTGCATATCACATCCGACGATTCAATAACTTCGTTTATGGCTTCGTCTTCCAGTTCTTTGCTCTTTTCGTATAATTGGTCGACTTTCTCCCGTAGCTTTAACCACTTGGACATTTCTTTTATCTTCTTGCGGGAAACACCCCTCGAACCAGAACCTTTTGCGGCCAGCTGGTGGATTTGTGTGTTGCTCATTCCACGTCTGTACCGGCCGGATGGAAACTGGTAAGAATCCTGTTCTTCCTGGACCTCTTTTGCCTTTTCTCTTAGCTTCCTCGATTTTTTATATTTGGGGTTCTTCTGGACCCGATAGTCAAGGCTGGTCCTCCGCAAGTAGGGGGTTATCCTTGCAGGATGACCCGCCCGAACGACGTTTAAGTCTCTGTCTATCATGAATTCGACCAGGTTGTCCACCGCGGTATTTGAGGCCGCGGTGGCGAGGACTTTCTGGCCCTGTTTTACCAGTTCTCCAGTTACTCCGGCCAGGGTAGTTGTCTTGCCTGTGCCGGGAGGGCCGTGGATGCAGAAGAACGAGTCGGTGTTGATACCACGACGAACCGCTCTCGATTGAGAATTGTCCAGATTTTCATCGGGGGGATCGAAATCGGCTTCTTCTACTTTTTCTATTGGTGATAGCCCGATTAGTTTTTCTACTAGTTCTCTATCCCTGTGAAACGGAAGCTTTTCCAGGTTTTCCAGCATGCGCTGGTAGGTAATGTCGTTTACGTATAAATCCATCCGGAGGTCCTTGCCGAACATGAACTTTTCCGTAGGTGGGTCAAAGGCCACGGTTATTGAGTAATTGGTTTGTTCGGCTACCGTCCCGGTTGGATTATCGTCTCTCAATGGGTCGTTCCTGGATAGCATTACCAGGTCGCCAACAGATATTTCGGTTTCGGGCAGCTCCTCTCCCTTTTTATTTCGACTGAACTTGATCATCTGTTTCCCACCGAGGTCTTCCCCAGCGTCTTTTCCTCTCATGTGGAGTACCGCTCTTCCCAGCTTTTCACGGTCAAACCCTGAAGTGGTCCTGATTTCTGTTTCATGTCTTTCCATTTCTTCTTCTCGTTCTAGCTGGACCAGCTTCTCGTATTTCTCTATGTAGCTCGAAAGCTTTTCCCATGAGTCACGCTCCCATTTTGTTGCTTCAACCGTGGTAGGTCCGATCGACTCTATTTTTTTGGCAGCGTAGGTTTTAGGGGATTGAAATATTTCGACTTCAGCAAAAGTCTCGTCGAATTCAATATTTCCAATAGAATCCGGGGTCAGACAGGTCTGGTTTACCAGGGCTCCGATGATATCTCTGGGTTCAGTGTCGTGATTAAGTTCCCTGATCAGAAGATAATGCATTATTGAAGAGTTCCTTTGTCCCTGTTCTTATTTACGACAATCTAAACTTGTTGAATTGGATTTGAGGATATGCTTGTGGTTGAATCGTCTGTATTGACAAATTATACTTAGTTTCCGGCCAGGGTGGCGGAATTGGCAGACGCGCGGGACTCAAAATCCCGTGGTCCGTTTGGACCGTGCGGGTTCGACTCCCGCCCTTGGCACCAGTGATTAGATCGCCTTTTTTACCTTTCCGCTTTTAATACAGTCCGTACAGACAGTCTTTTTAACTTTTTTTCCGTCTTCCCATACCTTAACTCGCTGGAGGTTTGGTTTTCGTGTTCTTCTGGATCTCTGGTTTGAATTACTAACGTTATTACCAAAACTTGTTCCTTTTCCGCAGATTTCACATTTGTTAGCCATAATTATCACCTTGATTTATTTTCGAATTTTAACCGAGCGATTTTCTTTCTCGTAACGCTTGTAAAGTAAGCCTTACGAGAACCTCTACCCTTTCAGCTAAAGTTTCAGAATCGCTCACCCGGTCCAATTTATTTCTGCGATCGGTCGTTGTGCGTATAACGGTTCGATCGATGCTAACTCGCCTTCGTTTTCTTTCGCGTTTCCTCCCAGGTATGCTACTTGAGATCCGGAGGGATAATTAACCTCCCCTTCTGCCAGAATCAACCCCTCAGTTTTGGTTAATAAATCGCGGTGTTCCGGTAGAGCATCACCTAGGACAAAAACAGGGGTGCCGGTATCTTCAAGTTCCGACTTCAGCTTCTTCCCCAGGTTGTCTATCGAAATTGACGTCTCCCCGATTGCCTTGTGGCCCTGCTCGTCAAAGGCGGCGACGTAGACTAAATCCCTTCTATCTTTTATCAGAGTACATACCGGACCTTTGTAGTTGTCGACCCTTGAATAGTAGCAGGTAGTTAGAGGAACCCCTGCAAGGGGAACCTCAAGTCCGTGAGCCAGGCCTTTAGCTGTACTGATGCCTATCCTAAGTCCTGTAAAGGATCCAGGACCTTGGGAAACGGCAATCTTTTCCACTTCCGAAATATCGATCTCTAACTCATTGAGTAATAAATCTATCGAATTAAGGAGTTTTTCCGACTGGCTTTCCTTTGCCCGAAAAGTATATTCTCCCCTAACTTCCTCACCATCAACCAGGCCAATTGTTCCTAATTCTGTCGCAGTATCAAATCCTAAGGTAAGCATGTTATCCTGTGGGGTTTTTTAGTATGACAAATACCTTAACTCTATCCAATGAAAAGCCCGAAAATTCTAACGGAACAAGAGTGGTGATTCAATGACAATTGGCTTGAAGTCCGGAAAATCGGTACTGACCCGGTGAAGGAATAGATCACTATTTGAACTTGACGGCTGTGCCATAAACCAGGATCTCAGCAGCACCACCCATGGTTTGAGACGTGGTAAACCGGATTTCTACGATTCCGTCCGCGTCCAGCCCTTCTGCCTCTTCTACCATCCGACTCAGCGCCTCGTCTCGAGCG
>JAGXLP010000001.1:12475-50267 GCA_018334615.1 Candidatus Bipolaricaulota bacterium | reverse complement strand
TTTTTATCAGAACGAGCAAGAAATACAGGAAGGTCCGCCATTCGGGAGGTATTAAAATACACCCAGCAGTCCGAAGTGATCTCTTTTGCCGGGGGATTGCCAAAGCCAGAGACGTTTCCCAGCAAGGGATTGTCGGAATCCGCGGCTCGTCAAATAAGTAATAATTACCGGAAGTCCCTTCAGTACGGGACTACCGAGGGAGTAGAGGAATTTCGAGAGGAAATGATGAATTGGCTCTTGTCGTTTGGCATGGACTTTGAGCTGAAAAATATTATCTCAACTAACTCCTCTCAGCAGGCAATCGATCTCGTCTGTAAGGCATTTATCGATCCCGGCGATGTCGTTTTTTGCGGACTTCCGACTTACCTTGGTGCAGTCCAGGCGTTTTCCAGCTTCCAATCAGAGCAGGTCGGGATTCCAATTCAAGATGACGGAATGGATCTTGGCGTCCTTGAAGAAAAAATCAAAGAGACAAAGAAAGCCGGGAAGAATTCCAAGTTCATCTACGTAATCCCGGATTTCCAAAATCCGACCGGGGTCACATTGAGTGAGAGTAAGCGCGAGAGACTGACTCGGATTGCAGAGAAACATGACTTACTCATTGTAGAAGACACGCCTTACTTCGGAGTTCGGTTCTCCGGCGACTTCAAACCACCAATTAGTACCTACGACGTGTCGGAAAGAGTAATTACCGTCACCTCCTTATCCAAGATACTTTCCTCCGGAATGAGGCTTGCCGTAACGGTGGGGCCAGAAAAGTTGCTTCAGGAAATGGTGAAAATGAAACAGTCCACCGACCTCTGTACTTCAACCACTACGCAATGGATAGCCGCCGATTGGTTGGCAAATAACGACCTCTCAGAACACCTAAAGGGACTTAGGGGCTATTACAAAGAAAACCGCGATGCCATGCTGGATGAAATGGCGCGTTCTTTTCCTGAAGAGATAACCTGGACCGAGCCAAACGGAGGCTTATTTATCTGGGTGACTTTACCGGAAGGCCAGGATGTAGACTTGTTATTCGACAGGGCACTGGAGGAAAAAGTCGCCTTCGTTCCCGGCCATCATTTTTACGTAAACGATGGAGGAAGGAATACGCTACGACTTTCCTACTCTCTTTTGAGTCCGGAGGAAATAAAAGAAGGTATAAGACGTCTGGGAAAGGTAATGGAAAGCGAATTGAGTCCTATTACCCAAAAATAACCCCGACTAGAGGTTGGACCTATTCAACTACAAAGGGTCACCGAGAAGAGATTCCCTCGAATTTTTTCTCCACGTCAATAACCCCGCTCCAGGGGACGTGACTTTCTCGGCAAGGTTTGGTTAAACGAAAAAAGGAGGGGACCGCCTAGGACCCCTCCTTATCAAAACCCTGTTAATTTTACTCGGAGTCCTAATCTAGCTCCATCTGAGCAGCGGCCAACCGGGCAATCGGAACCCTGAATGGAGAAGCACTTACATAATCAAGACCGATTTCTCTGGCTACTTCTATCGAATCCGGGTCCCCTCCCTGCTCGCCACATATACCTACCGAGAGGTTTGGGTTAGCGCTTCTCCCCAGCTCGGTACCGGTTTCCATCAATTTAGCCACGCCCTTATCGTCAAGGGTTTCAAATGGGTTCTTCTCCAGGATTTCCTTTTTCAGGTACTCATCAAGAAATTTACCGGCATCGTCTCTGCTATAGCCAAAAGTCAACTGAGTCAGGTCGTTGGTCCCAAACGAGAAGAAATCGGCGTCCTCAGCTATCTCGTCAGCCAGAAGACAGGCTCTGGGAATTTCTATCATGGTCCCTATCTCGTAGTCGAGATCGGAATTGAGAGAGCTCAAAACTTCATCGGCCTTTTTCTCAATAGAATTCCTTACCTGCTTCATTTCTTGCGGTTCACCAACAAGGGGAACCATGATCTTGGGAAGGGCATCTACCCCATCTTCTCGCAGGTTTACGGCTGCCCGAATTATGGCTCCTACCTGCATCTCGTATATTTCGGGCATAGTTATTCCAAGCCTGCATCCACGGTGACCGAGCATCGGGTTAAATTCCTCAAGCTCCTCCAGCTTGTCCGTCACCTCCTGCGGGGGTTTGCCCGCCTTTGAGGCAAACTCCTCAACTTCTTCTTTCGAATCCGGGAGGAACTCGTGAAGAGGAGGATCTAATAGCCGAATCATCACTGGCAAACCTTCCATCTCTTCTAGAATACCCTCGAAGTCTTCTTTTTGAAATTTAGCCAGTTCGGATAGGTATTGCTCACGATCCTCACGATCCTCCGCCATTATCGTTTGCCGAATATAAGGTAGTCGCTCGTCACCAAAGAACATGTGCTCGGTCCGACAGAGACCAACTCCTTCTGCCCCGTAATCCCTGGCTTTTCCGGCATCCTCGGGGGTATCGGCGTTCGTCCTTACTCCAAGCTTTCGAACCCCGTCTGCCCATTTCATCAACGTCCGGAAGCTCTCTCCCATCTTTGGCTCGACCGTCGGTACTTGCCCCAGCATTACATCACCGGTCGTACCGTCGATAGATATATAATCACCTTCTTTCACCGTACTTCCATCAACTTGAAATTCTTTTGCTTCGTAATCAATTTCCAGAGCGCCACATCCTGCAACAGCGGGCTTGCCCATGCCTCTTGCCACGACGGCGGCATGGGAGGTCATGCCTCCTCTTGAAGTAAGCACCCCTTCCGCCGCTTCCAGTCCGTCTATGTCTTCCGGCGAAGTTTCAGTTCTAACCAGGATTACCTTCTCTCCATTATCTCTCTTTTCTACCGCTTCACCGGCAGTAAATACAACTTTCCCCACAGCAGCGCCTGGCGACGCGTTAATACCGTTGGCGAGGACCTCTTTCTCCGCTTCCTCACTAAACGAGGGATGTAACAGCTGATCCAGAGTCTCTGGATCTATACGACCAATGGCGGTCTCCTTATCGATCAAGCCTTCCTGGGCCATATCCACTGCGATTTTTACCGCGGCTTTTGCGGTTCGCTTGCCCGTTCGGGTCTGAAGCATATAAAGATCTGAATTTTCAATGGTAAACTCAACGTCTTGAACATCCTTATAGTGCTCTTCAAGTTTCTGGAATATCTCTTCCAACTCTTCCCATGCTTCGGGCATCTCATCCTGCAAAGTCTTAATATCTTTTGGCGTCCTTACGCCGGCAACGACGTCCTCACCCTGAGCGTTCTTCAGGTACTCACCGTACCGTTTCTTCTCTCCAGTCGAGGGGTTTCTGGTAAAAGCAACGCCAGTGGCGGAGTTCTTTCCAGTATTTCCAAATACCATGGTCTGTACATTGACCGCAGTTCCCAGAGCGTCATCAGGAAGGTCGTTTATCTCACGGTACTTCTTAGCTCTCGGGTTGTTCCAGGAACCAAATACGGCGTCAATCGCCCCCCAGAGCTGTTCTCTGGGTTCTGTAGGAAACTCCTCATTCAGGTTTTCGGTGTAAATCTCATTAAACTTATCGACGACTTCTTTCAGGTCGTCAACGGTAAGCTCGGTATCGTTCTCGACACCTTTTTCTTCTTTAATCTTTTCAAGTGCCAGGTCGAATTCTCTGGCCTCAATACCTTTAACTACCTCTCCGTACATCTGTATCAGCCGGCGATAAGAATCCCAGGCAAATCTAGGGTTTCCCGTCCTTTCTACGAGCCCTTCCAGAGTATTTTCGTTCAGGCCGACGTTCAAAACTGTATCCATCATCCCCGGCATCGAAACCGCGGCGCCTGATCTGATCGATAGCAACAACGGATCATCCGAATCGCCAAACTCCTTGTCATTCACTTCCTCCAGACGCTTAAGGTTCCGTTCAACCTCATTCTCTAGATCTTCCGGGTACTCTTCATCGTGCCGGTAATAATACTGGCAGACTTCTGCGGAAATCGTAAATCCCGAGGGGACTGGTATACCTATATTGGTCATCTCAGCCAGATTAGCACCTTTACCCCCGAGAATATCTTTCAGGTCTTCTGAGCCATCAGCCTCTCCACCACCAAAGAAATACACGTAATCCATAAATTAACCTCCCGTTAATTCTAAGAAGTGCAAAATCTATCTGAACAACGCTTCAACAAATTCTTCCCTGTCAAATTGGTGTAAATCTTTCTCGGACTCTCCGACACCAATTAACTTGATCGGTGCGGAAAACTCATCGACTATCTGAAAGATCACGCCACCTTTACCGGTTCCATCCAGCTTGGTTATTATGAGTCCAGTAAGACCTATCGCCTCGTCGAACTTTTCCGCCTGAGACACGCCATTCTGGCCGTTAGTTGCATCTATAGTGAGCAACTTCTCGTCAATGGGGCGATCCAGTTTCTTTGCGACGACCCGATTTATTTTTTTCAACTCTTCCATCAGGTTATGTTTGGTCTGTAACCTGCCTGCCGTATCGATCAACAGCAGGTCGGCTCCATTGTTAACAGAATATTCCAGCGCATCATAGGCAACGGCGGAAGGATCCGCACCAATCTCGTGGCTTATCGGGGTTGCCCCGACCCTTTTAGCCCATAACTCAAGCTGTTCTATTGCCGCAGCCCTGAAGGTGTCGGAGGCGGCAAAGACGACGTCTTTACCTTCCGAAATAAACTTCTGCCCTATTTTAGCTATCGTGGTCGTCTTACCAGACCCGTTTACCCCCATCATTAACATCACTGTGAGTCCATCCTCACGCAGGTGTAATCCTTCTTCGGCGCTCGCCAACCGGGCCTTTAGTTCATCCTTCAAAAGATCTTTGACTCTGCCCGGGTCGGTCTCGTCTTCCTCTTCAATTCTCTCTTTTACCCGGTCAATTATCTCCATTGCCGTATTAACTCCGATGTCAGCAGTTACCAGGAGTTCTTCTATTTCATCAAACAGTCCGGGTTCTATTGTTTTGTAACTACGGATTACACTTTCAACGCGGCCAATTAAGTTCTTTCGTGTTTTCTTTAATCCCTGCTTTAACCTGTCAAACCAGCTCATTCAGCGAAATACCCCCGGATAAACATACTTACATTTCCTTCGGCGTTGAGACACCCAGGATTTCCAGTAGTTCACCCAATACCATCTGGACACCCTTACATAACCCCAGCCTTGCCGCGCCGAGCTCTTCGTCATCAGTCAAAACCCTGTATTTGTTGTAGAACTTGTGAAAGAGAGAAGATAGTTTCTCACCGTAACTAATAAGGTAATGGGGCGCATAATCCTCGGCAGCGATCTCTACTATTTCGGGAAACTTATCCAGTTTTTTCATCAATTCTTGTTCTTCAGGTTCTCCCAGTCTGCTCAGATTCAAATCCTCCAGCTCAAATTTCCCTTCAAGGTTTACCCTGTCCGATTTGCGGAAAATGCTAGCAATTCTCGTATGGGCGTACTGAAGGTAATAAACTGGGTTATCCATCGACTCCTCTTTTGCCAGCTCGTAATCGAACTCCAGGTGGCTCTCCGGTTTCCGCGCAGCCATGAAGTAACGAACTACGTCCTTACCGAGGTCTTCCACCAGGCTCTTCAACGTTACAAATTCTCCCTCTCGAGTGGACATCTTTTTCACTTCTCCCTCGGCGGAAAGGCTTACGAATTGATTAATGAGCGCCTGATAAAAATCCGGAGGTAAACCAAGCTTGCTCAACCCCGCTTTCATGTTTTCCACGTGCCTTTGATGATCGGCACCCAGAAGAACCAACGCCTGGTCGTAACCCCGTTCAAATTTATCCAGATGATAGGCAATATCGGGCAGGAGATAGGTCGGTTCCCCGCTACTTTTTACGAGTACCACGTCCTGGGGTGCCCCTTCCTCTTCCGCTTTGAGCCAGACCGCCCCATCTTTTTCGTAGGTTCCGTCCTTCTCCCGAAGCACATTTATAACCTCATCAACTTCCCCTTTTTCGTGAAGACTGGATTCTCGAAACCAGTTATCAAATTCCACCCCGACCAGAGAGAGATCCTCTTTTATTCTCCTTATCATTCTTTCTAATCCCTTATTTTTGAAAAAGGCCGCCGTATCGTCATTCCAGGTTAAGTATTCATCACCGTATTCCTCGGCTAAGTCTTCTCCAATATCTATCAGGTATTCGCCCTTATAGCCATCCTCGGGAATTTCCACCTCCTCACCTAGCGACTGACTGTATCGAGCCCAGAGAGTCGAGGCGAGTATATCCATCTGTCTGCCCTCATCGTTAAAGTAGTACTCCGTTTCCACATCGTAGCCAAGGCGACTGTATAAAGATGCGAGGACATCTCCCAGCACGGCCTGTCTGCAGTGCCCCACGGTCAGCGGACCTGTTGGATTAGAGGAGACAAATTCTATCTGAATACTTTTACCGATCGAGTCCGGAAATTCATCTAGAGGGCTCGAGCTGGAAAGTAGACGGTTCAAGCTATCGATAATTAGTGAGGGCGAGAGGTCAAAGTTTATAAATCCGGGGCCCGCGACAGTAACACGGGAAAAGTCATCTTTACATATCCCTTCAGCCACCCGTTCCGCTAACGCCCGGGAAGAGTCTTCAGTCCGGGAAGCGAGCTCGAGTGCAATGCTGGAGGCAAAATCTCCAAACTCAGGGTTCGAAGGTTCTTCAACCCCGAGTTCCCCTTCATCTAAGTTGAACCCGAGTTCTACCAATCTTTCAGTCAATACCCTTCTAATTTCTTTCTTGATCATCTCAAATTGAAAATACGGAAAGTTACGGAGTTATTATGAAAGTATGGTCACTGGAAGAGAAGACAAAAAATAACCGAGCTCAATAGCTATTCCCGGGTAAGATTTATCACAAATTTTATTCCGGTCTTTTCCTCTCCCTCGATTTCAAGGTCTATGAATCCAGTGATCACGTTTAGATTTTCTTCTCCTCCATCCAGCAAACGGCGGGCAATTGCGATCGCCTTTACGGTTTGATTTACCGCACCCGCACCTATGGTGTGGGCTTCGACTATTCCATCTGTTTCTATTGCACCGGCGATTGCTCCAGCAACGGAATTAGGATTGGAACTCGAAGCTACCTTCAGGATTTCCATATCCTATACCTCCCATCATAATGGTGGTATACGGTAGTGAATATTGCCTTAACCAATTAAGTGAAAATTATCCTGACCTAGTTAATACTATCTCCAATCCAGGAAAACCTAAGCAATGCCCAAATATCAATCAATAATCGAATCCAAGCTTCCGTTGCAATTAGCTATTGAAAGATTTTAATAGAAGGTAGGAAAAATATCAACTTTTGGCCCTGTTTCTGCTAAATAAATGGCAAGAGGAAAGGAATCTCAGCTTCTCAGTTCCATCACTCTATCCAGATTAACCCTATCTGCATCCTTCCCATCTATCTCCTCTTTTGGAGTCTCCAGAATAAATGGAAGTTCTCTCAATTCTGGAGCGTTTACTACGGCGGAAAATCCCCGATCTCCAATTTTACCCTGACCTATGTGGGCATGTCTGTCCTTGTTGGAACCTTTTTCGCCAACTGAGTCATTAAGATGAATCAACCTTAAATTGTCAAGCCCGACTTTATCCTCGAACTGAGCCAGCGTCTCTCGCAACCCCTGCCTGGAGCCGAAGTCATACCCGGCAGCAAAGCCGTGACAGGTATCTATACATATTCCAAACCGCTCGGGGTTACCTAACTCATCGAGTACTTCTCCCAACTCAGCAAAGTTCGCTCCCAGGGTCGTTCCGCTACCGGAAGTATTTTCCAGCAATATTCGGACGTCGGACCCCTCGAGTTGCTCAGAATCTATCACCTCTTTAAGCGCTTCTGTAAGCCTGGTTAGCCCCGCCTCAATCCCTGAACCCGTATGAGCGCCTATGTGAGTATTAATTGCAGCAATCCCCAGCCTGTCGGCCCTCCTTACTTCCTCAATAAGACCGCGCTTCGACTTTTCCCAGAGTTCGTCTTTTGGCGAAGCCAGGTTTAACAGATAGCTCGTATGAGCCACTACGTACTCTATCCCGAACTCAACCCTATTTCTCTTAAACTTCTCCACTTCCTCTTCTCGCAAATCTCTTGTACTCCAGGACCGGACGTTATGGGAGAAAATTTGAAAGGCATTAACGTTCAGCTCTTTTGCCCTGTTCGCGGACTTATCTATTCCTCCGGCGATGGAGAGGTGGGCACCCAGTTTCATTCCCAGTTTTCCAGGATTAACACTCATTCAGATCAAACAACCTCCTTGCGTTTCGAGTCGTCGTTTCCGAAACTACCTCAAAGGAGATATCCTTTAAGTAGGCCAATTCTTTCGCCACGAACTCGACGTAGCCCGGCTCGTTGCGTTTCCCTCGGTTGGGGGCGGGAGTCAAAAAAGGAGAATCCGTTTCCAGGACCAGCCGTTCCAGGGGAAGTTCTTTAACGGTTTCACCCAAACGCTTATTACCATCAAAAGTCACTGGACCGCTCAACCCTAGATATAGCCCAAGGTCGATGAATTCCTCCCCGAGATCATAGTCACCAAAGAAACTATGAACCACGCCAGCTGGAACTTCGGTCTGGCTTTTCAAAATTCGCAACAGATCTTCAGTAGAATCTCTATTATGGACCGAGACCGGCAACTCGAGTTCGCACGCCAGTTCTAGCTGGGCCACAAAGGCCTCTCTTTGTTTTCGCCGAGGCGAATTATCCCGATAGTAATCAAGCCCAATTTCTCCTATCGCTTTTACGACCTTATGTTTAGAAAGCTCCCGGAATTTATCCAGAGTGGACGAATTGAACTTGCTGGCTTCGTGCGGGTGGAATCCAATACCGGCATATACGTTATCATAACTCTTTGCAAGTTCTATTGACTTCTTGCTTGACGATAGGTCCAGTCCCATATTGATGAAACCGGTGCTCTTTTTCATCGCTCGCTCAATTACCTCTTCCCTATCGTCATCGTAGTGCCCCATATCTAGATGGGCGTGAGTATCAATCAATTTTGGCTTCACTTGCTTCATTCCTTACTGGCCCTCCAATTCATGAGTACTGAACCAATTAAATCCGGCAGATCACCTGGTTGAAGGGAGTCCACTCCCCATTTCTTCGCCCCGAGCTCGCCTATCCTGCAGTGGACCCAGGTACCAAGCCTGGCCGCGGAAAACGGCGATAGCCCTTGAGCGAGGAAACTTCCTATAATGCCGGTCAAGACATCTCCGCTACCTCCTTTTGCAAGACCGGTATTGGGACAGCTTGCCAGAGCCAGTTCCCCGGCGGGAGAGCTAATTACTGTTGGTATACCCTTCAACAACAAAGTCACTTCCCAGGTTTGAGCGAGTTCGGGAACGAGGTCGTACCTTTCGTTATTAACCTTCTCGGGGGTAGTGTCAAGGAGACAAGCAAGCTCTCCCGGATGCGGGGTTAACACTACCTCTTCAAGGCCCTTCAAAACCTCAATATCATCGGCAAGAGAGACTATTCCATCGGCATCAAGAACGATGGGACCCGAGAAACTATCAAGAAGAGTCCTAACTGTTTCCTTGGTTACTTCCTTTCGACCCAATCCGGGCCCCACGGCCAGTGCGTCTTTATCCTTAGCAGCCTCGAGAAGTGGGCCCTGGCTGTTCGAACATATCGCCCCGTCCTCATCGGGGAGAGGAATAGTTAAGGCTTCCTTTACGTTGGTGGAAAATATCTCATTTACGGACTCGGGACCAGCCAAAAAAACCAATCCTGCCCCCGAGCGTAACCCAGCTTCGGTCGCCAGAATCGGTGCTCCAGTCATTCCTGACGAACCGCCCACAACCATCATTTTCCCGAAACTTCCCTTGTATCCCTCGATTGGTCGCTCAGGTAAAAGCAACCTCGCCAGTTCGTCATTCAAAACTCTCCAGACCCCGGGAACCTCCTCGATCAACCTCCGGGGATACCCGACAGAAGCCAGTTTCTGTTTGCCAGTAAATCTCTGGGCTTCCGGTAAAAGAGTTCCAAGCTTGTAAGGTTCCATGGTCACAGTAAGATCGGCCTTAACTGCTTTTCCAGCGGGAACACCGGAGTTAGCAAGCAGGCCGGATGGAAGGTCTATGGAAACCTTTTTACCTTCGGACTCATTTATCCGGGAGATTAACTGAGGATATTTCCCCTTAAGCTCGCCCTCAATTCCAACTCCAAAGATTGCATCCACGAGCAAAGGAGGGTTAGAATCTATTTCACGGAACAAACCTTCATAGTCGGGTTGACAGTATCGAACTTTCTCGGTCATTCTCTCCAGGATTTCGGCGTTTCTCTTCGCCCCCGGGGATAATTTACTTCGTTCGCCAAGGACGAAAACTTCCACCTGATGACCCTGGTCAAGTAGCCTCCGGGCAACAACAAGCCCGTCCCCGCCGTTATTTCCCTTTCCAGAGATGACAAGAATTCTATTTGGCAGGGGAGAAAGTTCTTCCTTTATTAACTCCACCGCACTCCTTCCGGCATTCTCCATAAGGACGGGTGACGTTACCCCCCACTCCTCCACAGCCTTTCGATCCAGCTGTTTCACTTTTTCGGAAGTCGTAGCATATTTCATGAAATCATTTTAGTACACCCGTTCGCTCTGGACAAGCAGAGAACTCAGCTCCAATACGACTCAGACCAAAAACTGGACGCCCATGGCACCCGTTGCCTTCCAGTGAAGAAAAAACTCTCTTTCACTATCTTTTTTTTCTTAATTGGCTTCCCACAAATTTATCCCTGGCTTCTCGCTCCATCCCTTACCTCAGAAAAAACTAATGGCTTCCAATACCTTATAGAGCCCAAAGGCGAATAGCGCGGCTGCCGTAGGGGATGCAACCCAACCAACCGCTATTTTCATTATCTTTTTGGCACTCACCGTCTTAACACCTTTAACCAACCCTACACCAATAACAGCCCCCACGATAGCCTGTGACGTTGAGACGGGAATCCCGATATAAGCAAAAAAGTTGACTGCCCCTGCGGCGGACAACTGGGCAGCTACTGCTGAGAGAGGGTCGAGGCTCGTTATACCCTCACCCACCATCTTAGTTACCTTTTTTCCGTACGTTAACGTCCCTACGGAGACAGCAGCCCCGGCCATCAATGCCAGCCAGGTCTTATCTATCCCAAGAGCTGCCAGGGGTCCTACAGAGGTACCCACCGTATTAGCCCCCAGAGAAAACGCCACGTATCCGCCAGAAGCAATAACGAGATAGCTTAATAGTCTGTCCCATAAAAACACTAATTTTACGCGTTTTAAGAAGAACGCCAGAAGGTGGTAGAGAAGAAAACTGATCAGAGCAGTTAAGGGAGGATTTAATACCCAAACTTCTGCAATGGTAAGAACCTGCCCTAGATTTACTTCACTCCCCATTGAAATGGCAGCACCTATAACTCCGCCCACGATAGCTTGAGAGGTAGAAACGGGGATCTTTAAGAAGGTTGCCGCGCTCACAAAGATCCCGGCGGAAAACATGGCGACAAACACCGCTTTCATGTTAAGAGGGTTTCGTGCTACCCCTTCTCCAATAGTTTCCATTACCTGGTGGCTCTGAAGTAGGGCTCCCAAAACCACAAATATTGCCACCAGAAAAATCATCTTTCGGTAAGTAATCAACCCTGATCCAACAGGGATCCCCATGCAATTAGCCGTGTCATTGGCCCCGATATTCCAGCCCACATAAACACCGACCAGGATTAATAAAACTAGCATGCTATCACAACTTTGATACTTTTCTCTCTTTCAGTTCCAGATATTTGCCTTCAGCGAGGCCGATATCCGACGGTACAATCTATCGGTAATATATAAAGTATTTATCACTATAATCAAAATATATTACAATAAAGATAGGCCCAATTCAATCGGTATGGAGGTTTCGTGTAGGTGCGCTTTTTTCAGTCACATTTTACAATTTTCAACATCAATATTACAGTTCCGTTCGGGACTAACTTACGAATGTTATCAAACAAGAAGATATTCAAAAAGGGTCACAAGTTTCGGCATGAACTTAGTTTTAGGTCTCTTTGCTTTTTTTGGGAAGGGCAGTTGAGACAGTAGCTAAACTTGAAAGGTAAAGTGCTATTCCCGTCAGATTGATTTTATAAACAATCCCCCGTGATTTCTCTTACTTCGTGTATTGTTGATACCTTCACAACAACCAGTTTAAAGCTTTTTTGAATCCTTGTTTCAGCCTGTCTATCCACTTCCTCCCGGGGTGTTTGAGTCTGTCCTTTTGAGCCGCAAGCTCGTTCTCCAGGATCTGGGTCTTATTCTCCAGTTTCTCTACCCGCTGCTTGAGCTTTTCGTCGATTCCCCCTTGCTCCCTTACCTTCTCCAGTTGTTCAATAGCATCTTCAA
Organism: Candidatus Bipolaricaulota bacterium; assembly: GCA_018334615.1. GTDB lineage: Bacteria > Bipolaricaulota > Bipolaricaulia > M55B111 > M55B111 > JAGXLP01. The sequence continues at coordinate 38,038 of JAGXLP010000001.1, read as the reverse complement.
CGGTATCGTGGCTCTCCTCCAGCTGAGCGAGTTCTTGTAAAAGTCTTACATCCTTCTGCGTAAGTAAGTATTGGTTGCGATCTCCCCTCTGGGGAGGATCCATCAACCCGTTTTCTACCAGTTTCTTAACTCTCCAGTAAACCTGCGATTTACTGTAGTCGGTATCGATTTCATCTACGGTTTTTGGTTCACCCATTGTTACCTCCCGCAAAGGTTAAATTACTAGTTACCAAACCAATAAAGCCCACGAAAACCTTTGAAAAAGCTTCTTCCAAAGTGAATACTGAGATCCTCCATTCGCCTCTTCCACTTAAGTAATACATGAGGCTTGAATTCGTTTGCAGAATTCAACCTATCCTCACAATCCAGGTAGATCCTGTATCCGGTTGTGCTTGCGATCAAAGAAAAATAATACAATACCTCAACCATTTTCCCTACAAGCCCGGTTCCTTGGGACGTGGTCTTTACTAGAAATTAGTATAACTCACTAAGGAAAAGCTGGCAAGCTTACCGAACAATGAGAATGTAGACACGAAATAGAACTAATGGGGAGGCCTTACATAATTTCATTAATTAAATACGTCGAATCTCGAAAGGTAGGGCAATACTGGTATATTGAAGTTAGAACAAAAAGGGGCCGGAAGGCCGGCCCCTGCACCCCTTATTAATTACTCGATCTCCACGTCTATGGCTTTCTCTTCTCCCAGGGCCTCGGAAAGTTCCGCAGTTATTTCGAGCACTCCGTTTTCGAACTTTGCGGAAAGTTTCTCCGGATCTTCCACCTCTTCGGGCAAAGGCAACGTCCGTCTAAACCTTCCATAGCGACGACCCCGGGAGAGGTAATTTACACCCTCGCCCTCTTCTTGTTGCTCTACCTCACCAGTTACTATAAGCTGATCGTCCTTGGCCTGGATATTTATCTGATCCTTGTTCAGACCGGGTAATTCCAGGTCGTAGTGGAGCTTGCCGTCCTTTTCGTAGATGTCGGTGTTTCCCATACGACTTAGGCCGCTAGAACCCCCAAAGAAAGAATCCTCGATGTCCTGAAACAGGTCATCGAGAAGGCCACCACTGCTGAAGGGAGATGGGAAACGGTTTCTTCTCCTTTTGTCTGAAGGAAGAGCCATGAATGCCACCTCCATTAGTGGATATATTTATTTTTACCTTTTTAGCAGAGTCACCTTGACTCTGCTAATTTATTATATAAATCAATCATTTTTTGTCAACCCCTGACCGGAGAAAAATCTACGTTCTTTCTCGTACATCCCACAAATCATGCAGCTACTGTCACGATAGCTTTTTTGAAAGTCAAGAACCCCGGCCACAGGCCGGGGCATATAAAAAAGCAATGTAAAGAAAGACGGTATCTGATTTGAAAAACAAAAATTGACCCAGCACTCACTTGAGATGAGATACATGGGTGGACATATGGTAATCGTATTCAATTGGGCTAAGTTAACCATGGAATTCGTTCTTTGTACTTAACCAAGTTATGCTCCTCAAGTGAGTGCTGGACTCAAAACAGCCGATTTACCCCCAGGGGGTGCCCTGGGGGGGCGCTCGGCAAATTTTGGTAGAAAGCAGGCTTGATTATACCTCCAGTTCAATTTATAATCTTCCCGATATAATAATTAGGTTTACCTAAAAATGGACAACAAAAGTCTAGAAGATTATTTAGAAGCTATATATAAATCACTGATCCGCCGGGGCCACGCGAAAACCAATGAAATTGCCGAGGATCTGGGAGTTAAAGCCCCATCGGTAACCGAGATGTTCGATAAGTTAAAAGAGAGGGGCTACATCAACTACAGGAAGTACGAGGGAGTAACTCTGACTGAAAAGGGAAGTGAACTGGCAAAGAACGTCTCCGAGGTCCACGAAAACATGAAGAAATTCCTGGAGCTGCTTCAGGTCTCTTCGAATCAAGCAGACAGAGACGCATGCAAAGTAGAGCATAACTTGAGCGAAGAATCCATAACACAGCTAAACAAATTCATCAACTTCGTCGAGGGCTGTCCTGAGGACGAAGCTCGCTGGTTACGTCATTTTAAATATTATTCAGAATACGATGAGTTTCCTTCGGAATGCCCAGGAGAGGGAAAATAATCCGACCAATGACTTTATCTAGTTTGAATTCAAACCAACAGGCAAGAATTGTTGCTATTACTGGTGGTTCCCAGTTACGACAGAAACTCGCGTTGAGGGGAATCTCGGAAGGGGTAAATCTTAAAGTAATCTCCTCTAACGGACCAGTAACGGTTAAAATTAACGGGAACCTCGTAACTATAGGACGGGGTATGGCGAAAAAAGTCAGGGTGAATAAAATTTGACCAAAACTTCAACCCGAAAGCTTCCTGAACTGGAATACGGTGAAGAAGGGTTGATTAAGAAGATAGAACGGGATTTGCGGAACCAATTGGTGGCCCGAGGAATCAGGGAAGGAAAGAAAATTAGAATGGATACAAAGCAACCAATAAACGGTCCTGTAGTGGTCACAATCGGAAGATCCACAACGTCCCTGGGTCTCAATTTAGCAAATAAAATTGTCGTCGAGGTAACTCATGACGATTCTTCTGATGGGTCATCCTAATGTCGGGAAAAGTGCGGTCTTCAACCGGCTCACCGGAGCCAATATTACAGAATCAAATTATCCCGGTACCACAGTAGATTTTACCGAAAGTTACACATTTATCGGGGGTAAAGAAGCAAAGATAATCGACGTTCCCGGAACCTTTTCAACCGAGCCAAAAGACGAAGCAGAAAAGGTTGCCATGGAAATACTGAAAGAACATGAAGATGCAATTGTAGTAGCCGTTTTAGACGCCACTAAGGTCGAACGAGGCCTTTATCTTGCACTTGAAATTATGGAGAAAAACTATCCCGTGGTAATTGCCTTAAATATGTGGGACGATGCGGTAAAACAGAACATCAGTATAGACGTGGATCGGCTGGAAGAGATACTCGGGGTCCCCGTGGTACCAACTGTTGCCATAAGCGGAGAAGGCATCTCCAATCTTGCCAACAAAATAACGGAAGCCTCTCGAATAGATGCAGAAAAGTTAGAGAAGAGAATAGAAAACCTTCAGAATGAAATTTGATACCGAAAGAAGATGGGAACTTATAGATAAAATTTCCCGAGAGACCGTAAATTACGGTGCAGATAAAACCACCCTTAAGACAATACTGGCTGAGCTCACCGTAAAACCCTTAACAGGTATCCCCTTCGCAGTCGCCGTCTTATACGGTTTTTGGGCGTTCTTTAACGCTTTCGCCGGTTTCTTTACTGACGGTTTTTTCGTCCCCTTCTTTGACAATCTGTGGCTGCCCTGGCTTCAAGATATTTTTCCATTAGAGGGATCCTGGTTATATTACGTCCTGGTTGGAGACCCAGGGGCAACCAATTCGTTTGAAGCTTTTGGAATACTCACCAGTGGAATGTTTGTCGCTATCGGTATCGTCCTGCCCGCGATTGTTGCTTTCTATCTGTTTATAACGATACTGGAAGACTCCGGTTACATGCCCCGATTGGCAGTATTGGTTGATACAATACTCCACAAGATTGGCCTTCACGGCTTTGCCGTGGTCCCGATGATCCTTTCACTTGGTTGCAACGTCCCTGGCGTCGCCTCGACGAGAACACTTGAAACAAAAAAACAACGATTCATGATGATGATTCTCCTTTCTATTTTCATCCCGTGTGGAGCCCAGCTGGGTGTCATGCTCTCATTAATACCGGAATATTTCGGTTACATTATGCTTTACCTGCTGGTCGGTTTCTTCCTTTTCGGTTACCTCTTAGACAGGATAATTCCGGGTAAGTCACCCGAGATAATGACCGACGTACCTCCTTTTCGACTACCTACGGCAGCCAACGTAACCAGGAAACTGTGGGTCAAGGTCAAGGGTTTCTTTACGAATGCAATTCCATTTGTACTCCTGGGAGTCGGGGTGGTAAATCTACTTTATCTCGGTGGAGTAATCGACTGGTTATCCAGCGTCCTTGAACCCGTATTTACGGGTTGGTTTGGTATTCCCAAGGAGACAGTCGCTCCGCTAATAGCGGGTTTCCTGCGCAAGGATCTCGCTGTAGCCCAGCTATCCGCGATAGATATGACCGGATTTCAACTCATTACTTCAGTAGTGATAATATCAATTTATTTCCCCTGCATAGCTACCTTTTCCATGATTATCAAGGAAGGAAGAAGAAGCGGCGGAATTCTAAAGGTCCTTGGAGGAAGTCTCCTGACCCTCTCCACAGTGGTTTTTCTCTGGGGGGGGTTGCTTCACCTGATCGGGATGGTTCTCGGGGTGAGGTGATTTGAACCAAAAAACGTTCAACACTATTCTAGCCCTGATTGGTTTTGGCGCTTTTATCTCTGGTGTGCTGGAGGTACTTTTTACCCTGACCGGACAAACTTTCCAATGGGGAAGAATCGCCTTCCAGGGAGACTTCACATTCTGGCGGGGAATAATCTTACTGTCTTCGGGAATCCTTTCCCTATCTGCAATCTATAACCCGTCACTTATTGAAAAAAGGGCGCAGGCGATACTGGCCAGTTTTATGATCTGGATCGTTGGTGGATTGGAAGTCTTTTCCACTATTCTCGAATCAATTACCGGGGGAGAGGACCTCTGGCTCAATACGGTCCAGGGTTTTTTGAACAACTGCGTAGATTCGTTTACCCCTGCTGTTATACTACTGCCTATCTCCGTCTTTCTTGTCTTGATAGTGTTCAGGGAGGAAAGAAAAAATGAGCGATAGAACCAGAATACTAACCGCACTGGGGGCAGGAAAAACAATCGACGAGATGGCGGAGACCCTAGATATGAGAAAACAGACGATTAAGGCAATGATAGATTTATTGCAGCACCAGGGATTGATAAAAGAGGTAGACTGTAGCAGGTCATGTAACAGCTGTCCGATGAGCAAGTCGTGTCCGGTTCCAGCAACCGGCAGAGAAAAGCTATACGTGGTAACGGAAGAAAAAGAGGATTATTCCGGAGATTAATAAATCCTTGCCGTTTCCCCGAGGTCTAAAAACCATTCCGCTTCCCTAGCGGTTCTTTAATCTCCGCTTCTCTTCCCTATACTTCTAAGGTAATAAAACAATTTGTGTAGGCGGTGAAACATTTAAATGAGCTCAAACAAACCGTGGACGGTTCCAGTGGATGAAATCTACGAAGAGTTATCTTCCTCTCCAGAAGGCCTGAGTCAAGAAGAAGCTCAGAATAGATTAACCGAATACGGGAGAAACGAACTGGAGGAAAAAGATCGAGTATCGCCGTTAAAACTTTTTCTCGAACAGTTCACCGATTTCCTTATAATAATTCTCCTGATCGCAGCAACCCTCTCACTGGTCTTCGGCAAAACAGTAGATTTCTACCTAATCATTGCAATCGTCATCGGCAACGGAATATTCGGGTTCATTCAGGACTGGAAAGCGGAGCAATCCATCCAGGCATTAAAGGAAATGGCTTCACCGGACGCGGTGGTGTACCGGGGCGGAAAGAAGAAGAAAGTACCCCTGGAGGAGATCGTCCCCGGTGACTTAATCTCGCTGGACCAGGGATCCGCTATACCGGCTGATGCACGATTGGTTGATGCACAGAGCCTAAAAGTAGACGAATCCCCCCTCACCGGAGAGAGCGAGCCCGTCAAAAAACAACTCGACCCGATAGAAGCGGAAAGTGAACTGGCAGAGCGAAGTAATTTGGTCTTCAAAAATACCAGCATAGTCCGTGGTCGGGGCGAAGCCATCGTAACCTCCACTGGAATGGAGACGGAAATTGGCAAAGTCGCACAGCAACTACAGGAAGTAGAACAGGAAAAAACGCCGTTTCAGAAAGAAGTTAACAAATTAGGGAAACAGCTGGGAAGCATCTTACTGATTCTCTCCGGACTTATAATTCCAATCTCCATACTTTTACACGACGCAAAATGGTTTGAAGCCTTCATCACGGCAGTAGCTCTCGCGGTAGCGGCAATTCCGGAAGGTCTTCCCGCAGTAGTTACCCTTGCCCTGGCTATGGGAACGAAGAAAATGACCAGGCGAAACGCCCTTACCCGGAGGCTGGCCGCGGTAGAATCCCTTGGTTCGGTGGATACCATCTGTACCGACAAAACCGGGACGCTGACAGAAAACGAGATGACAGTCCAGAAGATGTATACGGATACCGGTGAGTCAAATTTCTCCGAGCTCGAGCTATCCAAGATAGACGGAGGGGGCGCAAACGGAGAGATGGGACTTCTATTTAAAACCGGAGTTCTCTGCAATGACGCTCAATTACAGGGAGACAACGATGTCATTGGGGACCCGACCGAAGCGGCTCTGCTTAAATCCGCCCGAAAGGCAGGACTCGATCCGGACCGGTTAAACGAGACTCACGAACGGTTAAAGGAGATCCCGTTTTCCTCTGACCGAAAAATGATGACGACGGTTAACCAGTCCAGGGACGGGCCCGTCGCCTACACCAAAGGAGCGCCATCCGTAGTACTGGCCAAATGTGATAGTTACTGGGAAAATGGTAAACAGAAGCCCCTGACACCCGAAAAGCGAGAGGAATTCCAAGAAAAGGTAGAGCAATTTGCCGGGGAGGCTTTGCGCGTACTCGGGTTTGCCACAAAGGACTTATCTGGCACCGGATTCCGTGAGGTCGACGACGAAGAACTCGAGGCGAACTTAACGTTCGTCGGTTTACAGGGAATGCTTGACCCCCCGAGACAGGAAGTAAGCGAAGCAATAAACTCCTGCAGAAAGGCAGGAATAAGAATAGTCATGGTCACCGGGGACAACGCTTTAACAGCCGAAGCTATAGGTCGTGAGCTGGGCTTTTCAGGCGAAGTAATGACAGGTAAGGAATTGGAAAATCTTACTGATTCCGAACTAAGGGCAAAAATCCCCGAGGTCAATATTTACGCCCGAGTTTCTCCCTCACACAAGTTGAAAATCCTGAATTTAATAAAAGAGGAAATGGGCGGTGTAGTTGCAATGACCGGTGATGGGGTAAATGACGCTCCGTCGCTGAAGAGGTCCGACGTCGGCATTTCAATGGGGATCCGGGGAACTGACGTGGCCAAGGGAGCATCAGACATTGTCCTGCTGGACGATAACTTTGCTTCGATCAGGGACGCCGTGGCGGAAGGAAGGACCATCTTCGATAATATAAGGAAGTTCGTTGGACTCCTACTCTCGGGCAACCTTGCCGAAGTACTATCGGTTTTTATCGCCTCACTGGCCGGACTCGGCTTGCCTCTTACGGCACCAATGTTGCTATGGGTAAACCTTCTTACGGACGGATTACCGGCCGTCGCCCTGGGGGCTGATGGAAAATCACACGGGGTGATGGATCGTTCTCCCCGGGAAGAGGGTGAAGGTGTTATCAATAGTTACATGGTATACGTCATCCTGGGTATCGGCGTAAGTTTAACCACTCTAATAATCTTTTCCTACAACCATTTCCTCCCCGACCAGGTAACAGCAAGGACAGTAGCATTTACCGAACTCGTCCTGATAGAACTGCTTGAGATATGGCCAATTAGAAAGATTTTCGGACAACCGATTGAGCGGAATAACTGGCTATTCCTTGCCATAGGGGCTTCTATCGTGGCTCAGTTCCTGGTAATCTACTCCCCGCTAAATACCTTCTTTGGCCTGAAACCACTGGGTCTTTACCCATGGCTAGTAATCCTGGTAGCAGTTGCAATTTTCGGAGCTTTTATCTGGCTTTATATCAAATTAGGTCAAGAATTGTTCAACTTTTCTCGATGAAGAACCGGGAGGCATGGCTCTCCTTTAGGTGGTAATCCTGTGGGGTGGGGCTCGCTACACTCACCCTGTACGGGAAGAGACCCTTGCATCGGGCAAAATATTAGGAGAAAATTTTATCGGCTTGCTCTTCAAATCTTCTTTACAAGTTATTCATATTTAGGCCTTAGGGTAATATTGTAAAAGAATAACAACTATAACGTGGAGGAGATGATCCATGATTTCGAGAAGCAAATCCTTTTCCGTCATTTTAGCCCTGGTTATTGGTATTGGGTTAATCTCAGCCGGTCTTGTTCCGGCTTTAGGTTCGGAAGGGAGTCTAGTAGAATCACAGGAGACCGCGATAACAAGGTCCGCTGAAAAGGTCGGACCAGCAGTCGTCCGAGTAGAAGTTACGAAAGGTGTATCCGCAGGAATTCCCTTTAACTTTTTTGAAGATCCTTTCTTCAAGTACTTCTTCGGGGAACCGCCCCAGAGAGAGGAAAGAGAAGTTAAATCTCTTGGCTCGGGTTTCGTAATCGACTGGCAGGGGAAAAAGTACGTACTTACAAACGAGCACGTCGTATCTGGAGCAAAGGAGATCAGGCTTGTATTTAAAGAAGGAATGACTTATCAAGCCAAGGTAGCTGGAGCCGACGAGATGATCGATGTAGCAGTTCTGGAAATTACCGGGGACAAGGATACGGAAAACCTACCCGTGGCGTCCCTCGGGGACCCTGCAAATACCCCGATAGGCAGCTGGGTCGTGGCAATAGGTAACCCAGAGGGTTTCGAAAATACGGTAACGGCCGGTGTATTAAGCGCCAGGAACCGATCCATCCCGAAACCAAACGACAGTGGAAGTTACCAGAACCTGCTCCAGACCGATGCAGCAATCAACCCCGGAAATTCCGGTGGGCCCCTGGTCAATATGCAGGGAAAAGTCATAGGCATGAATACCGCGATCATCAGGAGAAATCAACAGGGAATACCGATTACCGGCCTGAACTTTGCGGTATCCATCGACTCGGTTGAACGGGTGCTGGCGGACCTGGTAAGCAAAGGCGAGGTCACCAGAGCATGGCTCGGCGTAGGGTTCCAGAAAGTAACTCCGGAAATGGGAGAAAAGTTCGGACTGGAAGACGGACACGGTGTTCTAATTTCCGAAGTATACCCGGACTCACCGGCTGACCGTGGAGGTCTCAAATCGGGAGATATAATTATCAAGGTGAACGATAACAAAATCACCGGTGCGACGGAATTCCAGCAGGAAATAATGTACAGGGATGTTGGAGAAGAAGTCGAACTCACTTTAATCAGAAATCAGGAAAGAAAAACTATAACAGTTGAGCTGGGAAAGAGAGATAATGGGCAGATAGAAACCTCAGAGGAAAAAAGCTCGATCACGGACGATGATTTCGGCCTTACTCTTGTGGAAAACACCCCAAAAATCCGCCAGGAATACGAACTCTCAGTAGCCACGGGGTTAGTCATCACCGACCTTCAGGGCTTTGCCCGCGCCAGGGGACTTCGTGAAGGAGATGTACTTCTTCAGGCAGGCAAAAACAGCAGAAATCTCTATACCCTGCAGTCGGTAGGAGATTGGAAAAAAATAGCTGCAGACACTTCCAAAGGAGATACACTTCTGGTGAGGGTCGTTCGAGGAGACAGTTACATATGGATGACGCTCGCTCGTTAACTTAAAAAACTAGGCCGGGGCTTGGGCTATCAATCAGGCCCAACCCCGGCAATTATAAATATTTATGAAGAGGACAATACTCGTAGTCGACGACGACGAAGATCTAGTAGAATTATTGAAAGAATACCTGGAAAAGGACGGATACAAGGTTCTAACGGCTTACGATGGTCAATCCGCCCTTAACTTATTCCGTCTGAGAGACGTGGATCTGATCGTTCTGGATCTCATGCTCCCCAAGGTAAGTGGCCTCAACGTCTGTCGAGGTGTGCGAAATGAATCCAAAACTCCAATCATAATGCTAACTGCAAAGACCGAGGAGGAGGACAGAATCAAGGGACTGAACTTAGGCGCCGACGATTACGTTACAAAACCATTTAGTCCGGGGGAACTGCTGGCAAGGATAAGAGCCGTGCTGCGCAGATCGTCAGAGGAGGGGCCAAAAGAGGTAACTCACGGGGACTTATCCTTAAATTTCGAAACTCACAAGGTCCTCCTGGACGGCGAACCGGTAGAGTTAACTCCCACAGAATTTGAGATACTTTCCACTTTGGTAAAGCAGCCTCGCCGGGTATTCTCCAGGCCGGATCTAATTCATGCCGCTCTGGGTTACGGTTACGAGGGATTCGAAAGGACTATAGACGTTCATATCAAAAACTTGCGAAAGAAGATAGAGCCCAACACCGAAGACCCCACTTACATTCACACCGTTCACGGTGTAGGTTATAAGTTCGACCCCCCAACAGCTGAAGAGACATTAGAAGAAGATGTTTAGTAGCCTTAAGATAAAATTACTCGCCAGTTTTTTCCTGGTAATCGCAATCGGGGTCGGGACGATATCTTATATTGCTTCCAATTCCGCCATTAACCAGTTCGATCGTTACGTAAGTCAGGGCCAGGCGGAAAGATACCAGCGATTGGCTTTAACCTTTTCTAACTACTACCGGTTTAAGGGGAGCTGGGAAGGGGTCTCCGGCTTGATTGAAAACGTGGCGGAAGTCTACACCGAAAGGATCCTATTGACGGATCCTTCTGGAAAAGTAATTGGCGACACGGAGGAGAAACTAACTACGACCTCCGTGGACGAAGACTGGTCACGTAAGAAAGTGACTATCAATCTGGGGGATTTCGAGGTCGGGAAGATATTCATCAAGTCAAAAAAACGGTCACCGCTACAAAATACTTTTATTAATTCCGTCAATAAATCCGTTCTAACAGGCGGCCTAATTGCCGGGTTAACGGCGATCATCTTAGCCCTTCTATTTTCCCGGAATATCTTAAAGCCAATTAGAGAGTTGACCCGGGCGACGAAACAAATGAAGCAGGGGGACCTGGACCAGAGAGTAGATACCTCTGCCAGAGGGGAAATCGGCAAATTAGGTGAATCCTTCAACTCCCTGGCCAATAAACTTAAGGAGCAAAAAACCCTGCGAGAAGAAATGGTCAGCGACGTCGCTCACGAGCTTCGGAACCCTCTGTCAAATATTCAGGGTTATCTTGAAGGGCTTAAGGAAGGGATGGTTGAGCCAAACGAGCAGGTTTTCGAATCTCTGCATCAGCAATCCCTGGTTCTAAATAGATTAGTAAACGACCTGAGAGATGTTAACAAAGCAAAGGCAGACCAGTTAGAACTGGACAAAAAACAGGTGGCACTGGAGGATATCATAGAGAAGGAGGTAAAGGCAGCCAGAAGCAAAGCAAAAAATATCAGTGTCGAAGCAGAGAAAGAACGAGAAGAACCCACCCTGGTCGAAGCTGATCCTGAGAGGATTTCACAGGTAATTCGAAACCTGCTCGACAATGCAATAACTCATACTCCACCCGGTGGTCAAATTAATGTAACGACATCGATCTCCTCCAGCAAAGCAACAACCATGGTCTCCGACGATGGAAGCGGTATTCCACAGGAGGACCTGCCACATATATTCGATCGGTTTTACAGAGTAGATAAATCAAGATCCAGAGGTACCGGAGGAACCGGGTTGGGCTTAACCATCGCCAAGGAGATAGTCGAATCTCACGGTGGAAATATTTCAGTCGAAAGCGAGGAAGGAGAAGGAACCACTTTCAAATTCACGCTACCCAGAAAAGGATCAAGTTCCCACCCACAGGGTGTAGCTTGATCCAGAATAATTCTTCGAAATACGCGACAATTTTACGGACCGGGAATATAAGAATTGGGTCCGTAACCCCCCTTTTAAGGACCGATAATCTAATTGAGGGTTAAGTAAATAGTCTTTACAGGGGTTGACTAAAAGGGGGTTATTAGGTACACTTTTTCTGATTTAGCAGTCACAAGTTGAGAGTGCTAATTAAGGCTATTTATCCACAATAACAAAAGAGGAGGTATGTATGGATATCAAACCATTAGGAAGAAGAGTGTTAGTTCAGGAAGTTGAAGAACCCCAAGAGGAAGAGGAAGTCACCGAAGGTGGAATAGTTCTTCCAGACAGTGCCAAGGACGAGGATAATTACATCAGGGCCGAGGTTTTGGAAGTAGGTACTGACGACAGCATAGAGGTCGACGTGGGGGACGAGGTAATACTATCCAGTTTTTCGGGGACGGAAATAGAAGTTGATCAAAAAGAAATGAAGATAATCAAAAACAAAGACATTCTTGCCAAGATTGAATAACCATACACCTAGGAGGTTAAAAAACTATGGCTAAAGAAGTAAAATTTGAAGAAGACGCGAGGAGAGCTCTACAGGAAGGGGTTAATAAACTAGCTAAAATTGTCAGAATAACTCTGGGACCGAGAGGAAGAAACGTAATACTCGATCAAGATTTCGGCGCTCCCGATATCACGAACGATGGTGTCACAATTGCTGAAGAGCAAGAATACAAAGACAAGTTCGAGAACATGGGAGCTCAGTTGGTTAAAGAGGTAGCAAGCGAGACGAACGACGCAGCTGGCGACGGGACGACAACCGCAACAATTCTTGCCCACGCGATTTTAGAAGAAGGTTTCAAGAATGTTGCAGCAGGAGCCAACCCAGAACACCTAAAACGCGGAATCAAACTGGGGACCGAACGAATAGTTGAAGAACTAAAGGGTAAAAGCAGGGACCTCTCTACCAAGGAAGAAACGGCTCAGATAGCAACTATTTCAGCCAATGACGAAGAAATAGGCCAAATAATCGCCGATACCATGGAAGAGGCCGGTGAAGACGGTGTCATCACCGTGGAAGAATCCGAAGGAATCGATACCTACTACGAGTTAGTAGAGGGAATGCAATTTGACAGAGAGTATCTCTCTCCTTACTTCGTAACGGATTCCGAAAATATGGAAGTCGACCTTGAAGACCCGTACGTCTTAATTACCGACCAGGAAATCAAGAACGCCCAGGACTTCGTTCCCGTGTTGGAGAAAATCGCTCAGACAGGGAAACCACTGCTTGTTATTGCTGACGACGTGGACGGTGAAGCACTCACCACTATGGTCATTAACAAGATCAAGGGCACGCTGGATAGCGTGGCAGTAAAAGCCCCTGGATTTGGTGACCGCCGCGAAGCTCAACTGGAAGACATAGCGACTCTTACCGATGGACAACTTATTGCCGAGGATCTTGGAATGGACGTAAGCGACACTACAATCGACATGCTCGGGCAGGCAGAGAGAGTCCGAGTAACCGACGAAAATACAACTATTATAGGTGGTAAAGGTTCAACAGACGCAATCAAGGGAAGAGTTGACAAGATAGACAATCAAATTGCATCCAGTGACTCCGACTATGACAGAGAAAAACTGGAAGAAAGAAAAGCAAAACTCGTTGGTGGAATCGCAGTCATCAAAGTTGGCGCGGCAACCGAAACGGAACTGGACGAGAGGAAAACCAGGATGGAAGACGCTCTTGAGGCCACACAGGCAGCCGTCGACGAAGGAATACTGCCCGGCGGAGGGGTGGCCTTACTTCGCGCAGCAGACAAGATCAACGAACTCGACCTCGATGGTGACGTGGAAGTAGGAGCTCAAATCCTTAAAAAGGCAGTCAAAGAGCCCGTAAAGCAGCTAGCAACTAACGCTGGCTTCGAAGGTGCAATTATCGCCGAAAGACTTCTTGAGAAAGAAGAAGAAATCGGATTTGACGTTTTGCTGGAAGATTACACCAATATGTTGGAAAAAGGTATTATCGACCCGACCAAGGTGACCAGGTCCGCCATACAGAACGCGGCCTCCGTTGCAAGCATGCTTCTATCTACTGACGGTTTAGTTGTAGACCGCAGTGACGACGATGAAGACGGTGGTGGTGGTGGCGGCGCACCCGGCGGCGGTATGCCCGGCGGCGGTATGCCCGGCGGCGGTATGCCCGGCGGAATGGGCATGTAAGTAAGTTAGATTCCACAAAGCACTTAATCCCCGTAGCGGGAACAATCCCGCTGCGGGTTTTTTTATTTTCACAGTGTTTATTTATACTGACATTTATTATAATGGTCCTGCTCCATGGCCCTGGATAACCTTCTAAAACAGTCAAGCAACTTTGTCCTCTCGGGTAACGAAGCTGTAGGGCTACACCAAAGAGATTAAATCGTAACTAGTTGATAATTCCGGGAAGAGCTGTCAACGAGAAATCTACGAGGCTCTCCGGTCAACTTCGTACATGTACAGGTGAGTGTCTTGATAAACCAACCACCAGAATCGGGAAAGGTCGCTCTCGTTCTCGGGGGCGGAGGAGCCAGGGGTTATGTTCACTTTGGGATAGGGCAAATCCTTCGTGATGCAGGACTCGAACCGGATATAGTTGTAGGAACAAGTATGGGTGCAGTAATTGGAGCAGCAATCGCCAACAGGGCCAATCTGGACGGAATGCTAAAAGTGGTAAAACGACTGGACGTAAACGACATCCTGAAAATTTCCCCTGAAAGCCATCGTGAACTGGAAAAAGTCATTGGAAAATCTCTGGTTCGAGAAATGAGTGTACGAAGGAGAGGAAAAAAAGAGTCCAACCAGACTCCCGTCAAACTGGCGAGGCTTTTTACTTTCTTCAAATTGATGACCAAAAACTCAACTATTGAAGAACTCCCGATCGACTATTCTGCGATAGCTACTGATTTGGAAAACGGAGAAGAGTACGTTATCAGAGAAGGAAAAGTCTATCGAGCTGCGGCGGCAAGCTCTGCAATTCCCGGGTTTATCCCACCTGTAAAATTAAAAGGTCGATTGCTCGTCGACGGGGGTGTAGTAGATGTTCTTCCAATTATTCCCGCCATAGAAATGGGAGCTGAACACGTCCTGGCGATAGACGTAAGCGAGAGCCTTAAACAAGATCCCGATCAGAACCCACTATCCCTGTTTTACCGCACTCTTACAATTAGAAAGAAAGAGCTAATTAACACGAAAATTTCCATCGCCCGGAATCGGCTTGGCGACCGATTGAAAGTTTTAACCCCCCCTGTGGACGGATTGAATTGGTTGAATTTTAACGAAGTGGAGAAAGCAACGTCCATAGGAAGAGAATTTATTCAAGATAAGCTTCCAGCTGTAAAGAAGCTCTTTCACGCGGAGAAAAACTAAGCCTGCCTCTCAGTTTTATTTTGAAAAGAGAGAAGAGACCATTATAATTTTCTCATGGTTTACTCTCTTTTGAAAGAAAGGAAATTAGTTTTTACCGATTTTCTCTGGAATCGGATTGACTTCCGGAGAGTTGACATTATCCCTAACCTTTCTACGTTTTCTGAAAAGCCCCTCTTTCCATTAAACTCAAATATTTTTATCCCATTTAAAAAACTATTCTCGTAAAAAGGAGGAAGAAATGACCAACCAGCCTTACGGTAAGACAAATCCCGTTAAGGCCTATTTCGACGAAATCGGCGACCGTCCTCTCCTAACAAGACAAGAAGAAGTCCAGCTTGCCCAGCAAATTGAAGAAGGAGATCAAGCTGCCAAGCAGGAGCTCGCTACCGCCAATCTTCGTCTGGTTATTAGTATTGCGAAAAAGTACAGAAACTTCGGCCTGTCCTTTCTGGATTTAATCCAGGAAGGCAACCTGGGGCTGATGAAAGCAGTCGAAAAATTCGACTGGCGCAAGGGTTACAAATTCAGTACTTACGCTACGTGGTGGATCCGACAGGCGATCCTCCGGGCAATTACCAACAGATCGAGAACTATAAGGGTTCCCGCTCATATGAGCGAACTAATTCGAGATATAAAAAAGGTCGAACGTGAATACCTTCAGGAACATGGAGAAGAACCCCAGCCTAAAGAGATCGCGGAGGAACTCGACATCCCAAAGGAAAAAGTTCGCCGGGCAAAGAAGACCGCACAGAGGACGACTTCCCTGGATAAACCTCTCAACGAAGAAGGGGACAGTTCCGGTGTGCTAGGTGATATAATGGCTGATGATAGCCTTCCCAACCCGGAAGAAGAGTCATTGCAATCTTTACTAAAAGACGAATTAAAAAAACTACTCCATGAGGTTTTAACCGATAGAGAAAGACGCATACTCCAGCTAAGATACGGGTTGGAGGATTATCACCCGAGAACGCTGAACGAGGTAGGCAAAGTCTTCGGAATTAGCAGGGAAAGGGTAAGACAGATTCAAAAACAAGCAATTAACAAACTAAAAAGCCCGAAGGTAAAGAATAAACTTCGGGCTTATATGGAAACGTATCAGATTCAATAGCGATACCGTAAATTATTTTAATTCATTTTACTCATGACCCCACAAATCGGTGGAGGGTTATAATTAAAAGTCAATCCAACGCCGGCCTAAACCCTGGGGGGTCCTAAGCTTGTCCCAGTAACCCCGTCGAATAATCATTCAACTTCTTCCGAAGGTTCACCGGGAGATCCATAGATCGGATTTTCATTTGCGTCCTTTTGCTCTCCCGGCTCCTCGTGGGTCCTCCACTCGCCGTTCAACAGTTCCATTGAAGCGTAACCCGGCTCTCCATCGGAACTGGTACCTGCCAGCCAACCCTCAGTAGCATCAACCACCTCTAACTCATTTCCCTTATCGTCTTTCAGGACTAACTTTTCACCGGAGTTGGACAGCGAACCCTTGAAAATTAGGTCGGCTTTGACGGAAGAAACCGTTTCATCATCCGTTCTTTCCAGCAGAAACACTTCTCCCGGTCCGATGACCGAGTTATTTACTTCCACCGTGCTTTTTGTAGCCTCCCCCAGAGGAATTCTGACACCTTCCCAGGAAAGACTCCATCCGGTAAGATCCACTTCATCTTCGGTTGGGTTTCTTAGTTCAATCCATTCGTCCGCCCAGCTAGCAGATGTTCCAGACCATGCAATCTCGACAATTTCAACGGTAGGGGGCGAAGCTGCCAGTACACCGCCGCCAATTAAACCGACAAATAGAGCCAAGGTTAAAAGATACCTAAAAACAAATTTTTTCATTATTACACCTCTTGTATTTTGTTTTGTAGAATACTGGAATATCAGGTTAAAGAAACTCGGCCGTGTCTACTATAAAACGAATCAAACTTCAGTTTAGCCTAAATCAACATAAAGTTTAGCATGAATCAAAATCACCTGATCAATTCCTGGCGAAACTGCTTCCCCATTGATATAGATCAACCCGATAAATATAATTATCTCCGTTCTGGAGGAGAGAAGATGGATAATTTAGTCATTGTAGAATCCCCTACAAAAGCAAATACGATCGACAGGTATCTAGGCTCAGAGTTCAAGGTTCTTTCTTCAAAAGGGCATGTCAGGGATCTACCGGAAAAGGAACTGGGAGTAAAAATTGAGGACGGCTTCCGCCCCACACTGGTAATTAACCAGAAAAAATTAGTCAAGAAACTCCGAAAGGAAGCCCAAAACAAGAACAACGTATTTCTCGCCACCGACAACGACAGAGAAGGCGAAGCCATAGCTTTTGATCTTTACGAACTACTCAACGAAAACGGGGGGGAGTCCCACAAGAACGGAAAGTTTAAGCGAATAATATTCAACCAAATAACCGAGGAAAGCATAAAAGAAGCCCTTCAAGAACCGACTTCCATAGATTTAAAGAAGGTGGACGCCCAGCGGGCCAGGCGGATCCTAGATAGGTTGGTCGGATATTTAATCAGTCCCCTTCTATCCAAAACGGTTTCCGGTAGCAGGTTCGAGGGGTTAAGCGCAGGCCGGGTACAATCGGTAGCTTTAAGGTACATAGTAGAGCGAGAAGAGGAACGAGAAAAGTTTGACCCTGAAGAATACTGGAAGGTCAAAGCAGATCTCTACAAAGAAAAGAAATCGGGCGCCTTTTCCATGAAACTCAAAAAGGTCCAGGGTCAGAAGCCCGATATAGGTAGTAAGAAAGAGGCAAAAAAGATAGAGGAAAAATTAAACCAGGCTCAATTCACCGTCTCGGACCTGACGGAAAAATCAGTCAGAAGATCCCCCCTGCCACCATTCATCACTTCAACCATGCAGCGGGCAGCTTCCTCGGTACTTAGCTTTACGCCAAGCAAGACAATGAGCGTAGCCCAGACCCTGTACGAAGGAGTCGAGCTGGACGAGGGTGTCGAGGGGCTAATCACGTACATGAGGACGGATTCAACCAGGGTGGCAAAGGAAGCAAATAATTCTCTAAGAAAGTATATTAAGAGAGAATACGGGCCGAAATACCTGGAAGAGGAAGTCAGGTACTACCGTAAAGATAGCGGGGCACAGGATGCCCATGAGGCAATCAGACCCACCGATGTCAGTCGAAAACCGGAAGAGATCAAACGTCACCTGTCTTCCAATCAGTACAAATTGTACAAGCTTATCTGGGATCGGTTTGTCGCAACTCAGATGACCAAGGCTCGTTACAAACGCCGTAAAATCAACGTGAAAGCCAACAGTTTCCTGTTTAAAACTTCGGGTAGTCGATTGATATTCGACGGTTTTTTAAAGGTTTTAAAATTGAAGTCATTGCAGGATCAGGACGTGAATTTACCAAAAAACCTTCAGACCGGGGACCTGTTAAAGCTAAAACAGGTTGAACTCAACCAGCACTTTACTAAACCTCCTAACCGGTACTCAGAAGCTGGGTTGATCAAGAAGCTAGAGAAACAGGGTATCGGGCGACCAAGTACCTACGCAAGCATCATTTCGACTATCCAAAACCGAAACTATATCGTCAAACGTAACAGCTCGTTTACCCCTACCTTGCTTGGTTTTGTCGCGGTAGAATTCTTAAAAAAGTACTTCCCGGAAATAGTAGAACCCGATCTGACGGCAAAGATGGAAAAGGCACTCGATGAAATAAAAGATGGAGAAATATCCAAAAAAAAGACTCTTACCAGATTCTACGCTCCGTTAAAGAAGGAGCTAAAAAAAGTAGAAAACTCTCTGGAAGCCAACGATAACGACTTTCAAATTCCAACCGACGTGGATTGCTCCAGCTGCAACGGACATATGAACATTCGATACTGGAAAGGCTCCGCTTATCTTTCCTGTTCTTCCTGGCCCGAGTGCGAGGAAAAGATGAGCTTGCCCTCGGATCTCTCTTTTACTTTCAAAGACGGAAAAGTCCTGATCGCCGACGAACTGGAGCGCCATAAAAAAGAGGAAGAAAAGTTAGGACAAAAGGAATGCCCAGAGTGTGGTTCCCCTATGGAAATAAAACACGGAAAATACGGGAGGTTTTACGCCTGCACGAATTCGGACTGTGACGAGACTGCCTCCATATCTTCCGGTGTCGAGTGTCCAA
The DNA here is from genome assembly GCA_018334615.1 of Candidatus Bipolaricaulota bacterium. Taxonomy (GTDB): domain Bacteria; phylum Bipolaricaulota; class Bipolaricaulia; order M55B111; family M55B111; genus JAGXLP01. The sequence continues at coordinate 18,958 of JAGXLP010000001.1, read as the reverse complement.
GATGCAGCGAGGGAGAACTCCTGGAGCGTTACTCGCGTAGAAAAAAACAAACTTTTTATGGCTGCAGTAACTATCCGGACTGCAAATTTACCACGAGTGACCGACCGATAAAACAGTGTCCGTCATGCGATACAGGTGTCTTAATCAAGTCCGACGACAAACTGGTTTGCACTAACAAGAACTGTAACCACGAAGAGAAGGTTAAAGATAATTAACAAGGTTCCGGGTTTTCCTCAAGCTTGTTTGATTTGAAAGGCAAGAGAATTGAGCTTACCCTTTGATTAAAGGAGGGGTGGGCGAGCGGCCAAAACCGCCGGTCTGGAGTACCGGTGAACCGAGAGGTTCCGTGGGTTCAAATCCCACCCCCTCCGCCATACCCATGCTAGGTGGGGGTTAGCGGTCCCCGTTATCCTCAATCCGCTATAGGGGAGCCATATACCTGCCGAGGATTTGGTTGCTTGGGACTGTACTTGGGTAAGTGGCGTTGACGGCTGAGTCCTCTGCGGCACAAGTTTACCAACCCCGTCAGGCCCGGAAGGGAGCAGCGGTAAGTAAACCTCTGTGGGTGTCAGAGGGTAGCTTGACCCGAGCTAACTGCCTAAGTAACGCCAGGCAACCGATTTCGAAGCAGGTTGCATGGGATCAAATGTCCTTAGCGTACCACGAAATGTCGTTCCAGTTAACTTACAAAATACCCGAAGACATAGGTCCGGGTGAGATCATGAGAGCTTTTTTCTGTCTCGAACTCCCAAAAAACGTGAAAGGGGAAATCAAGTCAACTGCGGGATCTATCAAAAGTCCCGCCTACGTAAAATGGGTTTCCCGAGAGAACCTCCACGTAACTTTGAAGTTTCTCGGGGACGTCGATCGAAGTCAGGTAACGGAGATCAAGGAGCGAGCACGGGGAACGGCAGGAAGGTTAGATACATTTGAGGTAACGATAGACAAATTAGGTGGTTTTCCGAAAATTGATTTCCCCAAAGTAATCTGGCTTGGCTCGGAATCACCTCCCAACGAGATTTTTAGGCTGCATAAAGACCTGGAGGAAAGCCTAATAAGTCTGGGATTTGAGAGAGAGAATCGCGACTACGTGCCCCACATAACGCTGGGGAGAACAAAGGAAGAAGATCCGAATAAGGTCGAAAAACTGGGAACGAACCTACAGAAACTGGACTTGGATGTAGATTGGCAGTTTAAAATAGAGGAACTTACTTTAATGGAAAGCAAACTAAAGTCGGACGGACCGTTATATAATCCAGTATTCAGGGTGGGGTTGGGAAATTAGCCTTGAGCTACAGCTATCTGGATCACGGTGCCGACATTGGATTGGAAGCGAAACACGAGACCCTGGAAGGAGTGTTTGCGGAAGCCGCCAGGGGATTATTCAGCTTAATGGTGGATATAAACGGAATTGGAACTCAGGAAACAGTAGAGCTAAATTTGAAGGGGTCAAGCCTCGAGGATCTGCTTTACGAGTGGCTAAGCGAACTCATTTCCCTGAGTAATTTGAAGGGTCACGCGTACTCAGAGTTCCCCAACCTGACAATTAAAAAAGATGATTCGAAATTTCACCTAAAGGCCCACGCCAGTGGCACGAGGATTGATCCCAGAAGACACGACCTGGGGACAGAGGTAAAGGCAATTACCTATCAGGGGCTGGAAATCGAGGAAAGAGACGAGGGATGGAGGTGCAGGTACGTAGTCGATGTTTGAACTAATCACCTAAAAACTATGGATAAAGAAAAATACGAATTGACCAAAGTTGATGATTACATCTGGAATATTCCTAAAGTCGGCGATATGAGAGTTCCGGGCAGGCTCTTCGTCGACGAGGAAACTGCCAGAGAACTCCTCGAAGAGGCAAAAGAGGGCAAAGAATGGAATGCCCTTGACCAGATAATAAACGTAGCCTCTTTACCCGGGATAATTAACGCCTCCATCGGTCTAGCCGACATTCACCCGGGTTATGGTTTTCCAATCGGAGGGGTAGCGGCATTCGATAGAGACGAAGGATTGGCCGTCGCCGGGGGTGTTGGCTTCGACATCAACTGCGGCGTCCGGCTACTGAAAACCCCTTTAACCGAAACCGAGGTTGAAAAGTCGAGAGAAGAAATTGCAGGTACTCTTTATGAAACGATTCCCGCCGGATTGGGATCGGAGGGAAATCTCGACCTCTCAGTTGACGAAATTAACGAAGTTCTAAAAAAGGGGGCACGATTTTCGGTCGATAGGGGCTATGGACTGGAAGAGGACCTCAACTTCATCGAAGAAGGGGGCATGATCAGGGGAGCAAACCCTGATAACGTAAGCAGAAGGGCAAAGCAAAGGCAATTTAAACAAATCGGTACTCTGGGCTCGGGTAACCACTACCTTGAGGTTCAGAAAGTGACAGAGGTTTACGATCCCAAAGCGGCCGGAGCGTACGGAATGGAGGAAGGACAAATCCTTATCTCCATACATACTGGATCCCGCGCCCTGGGACATCAAGTGGGGCAGGATTACCTAAAGAAACTTGAAAACGCCAGCAAGAAATACAACCTCCCGATCAAGGACAAAGAACTCGTTTCCGCCCCGATAAACAGTTCAGAGGGCCGCAGTTACCTGAGTGCAATGAGGTGTGGAATTAATTGCGCCTTCGCCAACCGTCAGGCTCTTGCGAGCCTTACGAGGGGCGCGCTGAACCAAGCAATCGGGTTGAGCGGAGATTCGATAAAAACCGTCTACGAGGTTGGTCACAACACGGCAAAATTTGAAAATCATCGCATAGACGGGGAAGACAGGGAAGTACTCGTCCACAGGAAGGGTTCTACCCGGGCTTTTGGGCCAGGGAGGGAGGAACTACCACCGCCGTATCGAGAGGTAGGAGGCCCAGTCCTGGTAGGCGGTACGATGGGCACAAGCTCCTACATTCTCCGCGGGTCCCAAAGGGCGATGGAAGAAACGTTTGGAAGTGGAGTTCACGGGGCTGGAAGAACTATGTCCAGAAAGAAAGCCAAATCAAAATTCTGGGGGGAGGACGTAGAAAAAAGATTAAGAGACCGGGGAATTACGATTAAATCTCACTCTTTCCCCGGCCTAGCAGAAGAAGCCCCAGGTGCCTATAAGGACATCGAAAGCGTGGTGACTACCGCTCACCAGAGCGGGTTAACGCCAAAGGTTGCCAAACTAAAACCTCTGATCGTTATAAAGGGTTAACAGAATAACTGTCTCACATTCCTAGCCCCATGGTCCCTTCTCCCGGAGCGAAGAGGTCTATAGCCGAGGCACGTTCAAACTCTTAACCAGAACTAATTGTTATCTCGACCCCGTTATTCCGAGCCTGCTCGATTTTCTTTGCCTGTTTTGTGCCGCGGTCCAGTTTAATCCGACCGCGCTTGGATACAGCTCCGGAAAACACTTTTCTCCCTTCCATCCATATATCTATTTCCTCACCTCTTAAAGAAGGGTCAAAGTTCATTATCAAATAATCTTCAGTCTTTTTTAGGCTAAATTTGTTCTCTTCGGAGGAAGATGACCTCTCCTGAAAATTCCTGACGTCTATACTGAGCCCTAATTCATCTTCCAGGGAGTCTATCTTCTTTCCACCTCGGCCAAGCACAACCGGGACGTGGTTATCCGCCACGTAAATTGCTATCCTGCTATCCGATTTTATCTCCAGGTCGAAATCGAAGTTGAATTCTTTACTCAGGTAGTAATTCAGCTCCTTTCTGGCAAGACTCCAGATTGGTTTTTCAACCGAATCCTTCACCCCCATGACGACGACCTGCTCGCCAAAGGTATACATCTCATAGGCCAGTTTTCCGCTATCAAAATCCCTGACCTCAATAACGGGACGGGCCAGATCTCCCTGCTCCATTCCGGAAGGAGTTTTCACTGTGAGTTCCACGTCAAAGACTTTCTTTGCATCTCCACCATCGACGTGTACCACGGTATCGACAATTTGCGGTATCATTCCCAATTCAACCCTTCCAATCAACCTCTGGATAGAATCAATGGCTTTCGTCGCGTGAACCACCCCGACCAGGCCAACCCCGGACATCCGCAGGTCCGCAAAGACCTCGAAATCTGACGTCTGACGCATTTCATCAAAGATGGTGTAATCCGGCCGAGTTAATAATAAGACTTCCGCCGTATTGGCCATTTCACCGTCCAGGTCCCTGTACTGGCTAATTTCCGAGGAGACGTCCAGATCCCTGGGTTTTTCCATGGTCTTAACTATCCACCCTGACTTACGGAGGAATTCAGATAACGCCTGAACCAGAGTGGACTTACCCATGCCCGGAGCACCGGAAACAACTACACCTCTGTGAGATTCACTCAAACGTTCTTTCAATAGATCGGAATAGGAATAATCTTCTATAACTGTTTTTGTAACAGGTCTGGTTGCCGTAATTTCCACGGCATCGGAAAAGGGTGGTCTGGCAATTGCTATACGAAGATCGCCCAGTTGCACCACGGATGCACCGCCGGAATCCATCTCGATGAAGCCCGAAGGGTGAGTATCAGCAACTTCAACTATTTCTTCGGCAAATCTCTCCAGCTTTTTCGAGCTTACTTTTTCCGAACCTACAGGTTCCAGGTTCATCCGCCCGGGTTCTCCTTTTTTTGCTTTTGGGATAGTATCCGCTCTCAAGTGAACGGACATGGTCCGATCGTCAAAGTATTCAAGCAACCCAAGCCTGCTAAAACTAAGCGTGGCGTCTTCTTCTTTTGGTTCATCAAGTATAACCGGCAACCCCTTACTTTCCGCAACTGTCGCCTGAATTCTATCGTTGGTAATCAGGGTTGCACCTTCCGTATCGGCCAGATCCCTGATCATCGCATCTATCTCCCCGGAACCAGCCATATCAACTTCCGATTTATCCGGCCTTCTTCCTTTATACTCAATCTTTATCTCTTCCTTTTCACACTGTTTCCGAAGTCTTTGCAATTCATTCAAGCCCTTGTAACCGGTCTCTTTTCCCTTGGATGCTTGTGCCTCTAACTCCGCCACTACGGCTTCGGGTACGATGATCTCTGCCCTCTCAATCTTCTCTTCGGTCAACAAATCAGTCACTCTGCCATCAACTATCACGCTGGTATCTGGAACGTACTTCTTTGCTTCTTCTTTCATATTCTCCCTCTTAATATAAGTTCGAGTTTATAATGATAGCTATAAGGAAACGGTAAACAAGGGGCTATAATGTCTCTTTGATCAAAATTAATCAATGGAACCCAGGATTAGCTCTGCCAATCTGTCGCTATCGTGTTTTACCGTCCTTTTGCCCTCCAGTTCTACAGTATCAACTAAATCTGCCATTAAAGGTTTAATTCCATACTCATTATCATTCACCAGGTCCGGTTCGACAAGTTCAGCCCCCTCCCGGGCATATCTGTCCAGCAACTCTTCGTCAGCTCCACCCGTGTTTACAACGGCATAATCCAGGGTCTCCGGGTCTAGATACTTACTCAAAACTTTTAAATGATCAATGGCCGACATCCCCTCAGTCTCCCCCGGCTCAGTCATGATATTGATAACGTAATATTTCTTGCCAGAAGACTTCTTTAGCGACTCGGCCAGCCCATCGACAAGTAAATTTGGGATCAGAGAAGTGAAAAGACTTCCCGGTCCAAGGATTATTACGTCGGCATCTTTTATTTCTGCCACGGCGGGAGGGTAAGGGGGGGCCTCTTCCTCCAGCTTAATTTCCTCGATCCTTTCTGGATGATCGGAAAGAGCGCTTTCACCGGTCAGGATATTTCCTCCTTCGAGACGGGCAACCAGGTTGGTATTTTTCAATGTGGACGGAATGACCCGACCCCGAATATTCAGAAGCTTGCTCGTTTCTTCTATCGCCCGGTCGAAACTTCCTTCAATTTGTTCCAGTCCGGCAATAACGAGGTTTCCCAGAGAATGTCCTCCCAGCTCAGCCCCGTTTTTGAACCTGTACTGCAATATTTCGCTCATCCTTGATTCGTCATCGGCCAGTGCCAGGAGGCAATTCCGGATATCCCCAGGCGGCAACATGTCCATTTCTCGTCGCAGCCTTCCGGAACTACCACCATCATCCATAACGGTTACAATTGCAGTTATGTTCGAAGTATACTTCTTCAGCCCCCTCAACAATACGGACAACCCCGTACCACCACCAATCGCCACCACTTTAGGGCCCTTGGAGAGCAATCGGCTTTTCCAGATTAAGTCAGACGGGGGTTGGTTAAAAAGGTCCATAGGACCTGCAACTGATAGCGCAAGACTACTCACGCTCCAAATTAAACCGAGCACTCCGCCCACAAACGTCAGGCCGGCAACGAGATAATAGTATACGGGATCGGAAGCAAGTAAATCATAAAGTACGCCAATTCGGGCCCTCCCAATTAGTAAAATTAAGGAGAAACCGACGAGCAATGCAGAAAGGATTCCTAAAATACCCCAGCGTTTGACCTTCATACCAGGGTACAGCCATTTGGAAACGTTCTTCCAGTTAAACATTATGGGGTCAC
>JAGXLP010000001.1:0-12218 GCA_018334615.1 Candidatus Bipolaricaulota bacterium | reverse complement strand
ACTATCCGGTGGGAGATAACTTGACGTCAATTACTTCTTCAAACTCGCTCAATTCCTCCACCAGGCTTCGGCTAACCTCAACCCGGAAATTGCTCCCGGACTTAACAACTCTGTAATTTCCCGTTTGATCGTCAATTAGTTTAAAATAAACCGGATTATCTCCTTGCTCGGGGATTTTTTTAATCTTTTCCAGGGTTTTATCCGTGATCAAATTGGCGTTCAGTTCTACCCTAATCTCTGTAGCTACCTCGGACCAGGCACGCTCCATCGGTATCACTTTCTGGGCGATTAGTTGCTGGTCTCCGTTTCTTTCTCCCACTTTTGCCTTTACCAACAACATATTGTCCGCCACCAAAAGAGAGCCTGACTTCTCAAAAACACTCGGAAAAGCCACCAACTCCTGTTCTCCGTACCCATCTGAAATAGTGATAAATGCCATCGGGTCACCATTTCGGGTGTTTATCCGATTTAATTCACTCACCCTTCCCGCCAACCAGGCAGAGCCATTTTGGCTAACTTTATCTACTTCATCCAGATTACAGCAAGAAAACGAATCAATTTCGAATCTGTGTTCTTCCAGGGGATCACCCGAAATATAGACTCCCAAAAACTCCTTTTCCATCCTTAGCCGTTCCCCCCGAGGGAATTCGTCCATCTGATCCCGGGGAACCTCCGACTCCTGAAAGGAAATACCCCGATCAAAGAAGGACTTCTGCCCGGTTTTTTGCTGATCGGCAGAGATCCCGCTTATTTCTAAACCCTTATCCAGCTGCGAAAGAAGGTATTTCCTGGTGCCAAAGTCATCCATCGCCCCTACCTTTATCAGGCTCTCCAGTGTTTCCCTGTTGAGATCTCCACCCACTCTCTGACAGAAATCAAGGAAAGAGGAATAACCATTTTCTCTAAAATCAACAACTGCTTTGGCCGGTTTAGTTCCGACGTACTTTACCGCCTCAAGCCCAAACCTTATGTCTCCGCCCTCCGTAGGTGAAAACCCCAGAGAACTCTCGTTAACTGACGGGGGGAGAACTTCTATACCCATATCTTCGCAGTCTTTTATATACTTCTCTACCTTGTCCTCGTTACCTCCAACAGAGGTGAGCAGGCTCGCCATATAGGCTGCCGGATAATTAGCCTTCAGCCAGGCCGTCCAGTATGATATGCGGGCGTAAGCTGTAGAATGAGATTTGTTAAAACCATAGCGGGAAAATTTGTCTATATCTGCAAACAGGTCATAAGCTTTGTCCTGGGCAATCCCGTTGTCCACACAACCACTTACAAACTTTTCCTTTAGCTGATTCATTACTTTCTTTTTCTTCTTACCCATCGCGACACGGAGGGTATCCGCTTCCGGCAGCGAGAAGCCAGCAAGTTCTCGCGCCATCTCCATTATCTGTTCCTGATATATAGGAAGACCGTAGGTACCGTCCAGTACGTTTTTAAGGTTGGGATGAGGGTAGGTTACCTCCTGTCTATCGTGTTTCCTCTCTATATAATCTTCGGTCATCCCGCTTTCCAGCGGACCGGGCCGATACAGGGCATTTGCGGCCACAATGTCCTCAAATTCCTCTGGCTCCAGGCGTTTCATTAAGCCCTGCATTCCCTCGCTCTCCAGCTGAAACACTCCGATGGTCTTCCCTTTTCTGAGGAGTTCGAAGGTCCGCTCGTCGCCATCCTGGATATCCTCCAGACACAACTCCTTCCCCTCGTTTTCCTCGATCAACTCGAAGGCATCTTCAATGATCGTCAGGTTCCGTAATCCGAGGAAATCCATCTTGAGCAGCCCGATGTCCTCAAGCACGTCCATGTCGTACTGGGTGACTATTTCCCCGTCACTCAACCGTTGCAGGGGAGTGAAATTGGTCAGCTCTTCGGGAGCAATTACTACCCCCGCCGCGTGCGTCGAAGCATTCCTCATCAAGCCCTCTAACTTTCCCGCTACCTCGAACAACCTTTGGTAAGTTTGGTTGGCCTGAGATTTTTCTTTAAGTTCGGGTACGGCTTCCAGAGCCTCGTCCAGAGAACTACCGGGTGGGATTGCCTTTGCTATCTGATCCGCGTCGTCATAGGGGATGTCCAGCACTCGTGCCACATCCCTGATAGAACTCCTTGCCGCCATTGTATCGAAGGTCGCAATCTGTGCCACCTGATCCTCACCATACTTGTCTACGACGTAATCAATTACCTGGTCCCTGCCCTCCATGCAGAAATCAATGTCTATGTCGGGCATACTTACTCGTCCCGGGTTGAGAAAACGCTCGAAGAGCAGATCGTGCTCGAGCGGGTCCACGTCCGTAATTTCTAACGTATAAGCAACAACGCTTGAGGCAGCCGAGCCCCTCCCCGGACCCACGGGAATATCGTTCTTCTTGGCAAATTTAATGAAATCCCTGACAATGAGGAAGTAAGACGGATAACCCATCTCCTCAATTATCCCTAATTCGTGGTTAATTCGATCCTCGATTTCCGTAGTGATCTCTCCCCAGCGTTCCTTTGCCCCTTCCTCGACCAGACTCCTCAGGTAGGTAATCGAGGAGTCGTAGTCCCCGGGAACCTCGAAAGGAGGCAACAGATAGTCATCGCCAAAATCGAGCTCCACCTGGCATCGGTCGGCAATCTTCACCGTATTTTCCAGTGCTTCGGGGATATGAGAAAACCTTTCTTGCATCTCCTCCGGCGATTTTAGGTAATACTCCTCTCCTTCGTACCTCATCCTATCCTCGTCGGTTATCTTTTTATTAGCTTTGATGTTTAATAAGACTTCGTGGGCCAGCCGGTCTTCCGCCTCCAGGTAATGGGCATCATTGGTCGCAACAACTTCAAGGTTTAGCTCCCGTGCCACTTCCAAAAGCTGGTCGTTCAATTCGTCCTGGCCCTCAACCCCTTGGTCCTGAAGTTCAATGAAAAAATCATGTTCTCCAAATATATTGGAAAGATCCGCGGCAGCATCCACCGCCCCTTCGTAATTGCCCTGAAGGAGCTTTTTTGGTACTTCTCCACTCTTGCACGCACTTAACCCAATTAAATCCCCGGCATACTCCTCCAAAAGTTCTTTATCCACCCTCGGCTTGTAGTAAAATCCCTCAGTATAGGCCAGGCTGGAGAGCTTGACAAGATCCTGATAACCCTGGTTATTCTTGGCCAGGACCACCAGATGAAAGTATTTATCCTCGCCTTGATTGTGTCCTCTTTTCTCGTGACGGCTCTCAGGTGCAACGTATAGCTCACAACCGATAATCGGCTTTACACCGGCATCCCGAGCTTTCTGGTAAAATTCCACGGCACCTCTTATATTACCATGGTCGGTTAAAGCAACCGCCGACATATCCTTCTCTTTCGTATTCTCCACCAGTCCTTCTATCGTATTGGTAGAGTCAAGGAGGCTATATTCAGAATGATTATGTAAGTGAACAAAATCCATAATTCCCCTTTTAACAGAAATCTCAAGAATCTTCGTCCGAGGGATAAACAAAACCGAGCTCTTCTTTTGCTAACCTCTCTATGTAGCTGAGTTCATTGCGTTTACTAACTTCTTCTCGAAGTGAAGAGATATCTTTTCTAAGTTGGGACCTTTCGTTCTCCAGTTCGGCGATTTCCGCCTGAAGTTCCAGTATTTCCTGGAACCTGTTCCAGTATATCCACCCCAGGAAACCCACAACCAGAATGGCAACAATGAGCAAAACGGAAATGGCTCGACTCTTAAAGACGTTACTCCCATTTGACCCTTCTTTGGAACTAGCTCCCGCACCCATAGCAACCTTAGCCCCCAGCAGTCAAAATAGTAAAGTCAGTGTAGGTTATCCCAAAACCGACCTTCCCAAGCACCTGAATATCCCCCGTCATACTTGAGTACAAATTCAACCCATCTAATTCGGACCTGGACTGACGCTACATGGGCCATTCGGCCATTGGTAACTCATACTCCTCTTCGATCCTGAGGAGCTGATTGTACTTACTTATCCTTTCACTTCGCGACATAGAACCAGACTTTATTTGAGTAGTGGGAAGTCCGGTAGCCAGATCTGCAATGAAGGTGTCTTCGGTTTCACCTGATCTATGCGAGATTACGGATGAATAACCATTCCTCAACGCCGTTTGGACGGCCTGAATCGTCTCCGTAAGAGTTCCGATCTGATTTACCTTAATCAAAATTGAATTAGCCACGTTATTGTCTATACCTTTGTTCAGCCTCTTTACGTTCGTAACAAAGAGGTCGTCTCCCACAATCTGGATTCTATCACCCAGTTGTTCGGTCATTAACTTCCAGCCTTCCCAATCCTGTTGGTCTAGTCCGTCTTCAATCGAAATTATCGGAAAATCTTCAATCCACTCCCTGTAAATATCGACCATTTCTTCGGCTGAATAACTGGAGCTTCCAACGTTATAAGTACCATCTTCGTAAAACTCGCTGGCCGCAGGGTCCATAGCTATAGAGACTTCATCTCCGGGGGTATAACCCGCCTGAGAAATTGCCTCTACCAACAAGCTCAGCGCCTCTTCCTCATCGTCCAGATCGGGTGCAAACCCTCCCTCATCACCAACAGTAGTAGCCATTCCTTTATGGGAAAGAATCCTCTGTAATTCATGAAAAACTTCAGAACCGATACGTGCTGCCCTGGAAAAACAGCCCGCGCCAATCGGCATTATCATGAATTCCTGGAGATCCAGGTTGTTGTCCGCATGTTCTCCCCCGTTTAAAACGTTCATCATCGGAATCGGAAGGTTAGCTGGTGTTATTCCGGAGATATATTTGAACAGGGGTAATCCAAGGTCATTTGCTGCGGCTCTTGCCACCGCCAGAGACACGCCCAGAATCGCGTTCGCCCCAAGGTTGCTCTTATCTTGAGTCCCGTCTAGTTCTATCAATTTAGCATCTATCTTTTCCTGCCACAGCGGATCATAACCATCAAGAGCGTAAGAAATCTCCTCTTCTATGTTCTCTACAGCTTTCCTAACTCCTTTCCCTCCGTACCTGTCAGGGTCTTTGTCTCTTAATTCCAGGGCCTCGAACTTTCCGGTCGAAGCTCCGGAAGGTACCGCCGCTTTTCCCCACGCCCCGTTTTCCAGTATCACCTCGGCCTCTACGGTCGGATTTCCACGCGAATCCAGTATTTCTCTTCCGGTAACTTCTCTAATCTTAGACATATTTATTCTTCCTCCTTTACACTTTGGGATTTCCAAGAAACCTAATAGAACCAAATTGGGGGACAAATTATTATACCCAATCCGAGAGGTTTTGTTAAGACTTTCCAAATCAAGAAGGCCAATAAACCAAAGCTGAGAAACTTTCCTGCCTGCCGTTAAAACCCGGTTTTGCAGGAGTCCTTTCGATTCGTTGGTTGAAAGACCACCTTTTACCCGGATAATTACCTGTGTCGGAGCTTCCGAGCCCTGCATATTTCATGATCCTCTAAGTTACAGAAGTTAAACTTTCTAGAAGGCGAGATTATGTCATTATTTGGCGTAGCTGATATTGGCACCTATTCTATAAAGACCCTGATTGGTGAGCTGGACAACGGGGTAATTTCTCTAGTCGGCGTGGGCAAGAGTGACAGCGAGGGCGTAAGAAACGGAAGGATTATTAAACCCCAGCAGGCCGGGAATTCACTGAGTGAAGCTACTCGTAGAGCCGAGGAAATGGCCTCAGAAAATCTGAAATCCCTCTACCTTGGAGTAGGGGGGAAACTCCTGGATTTTACGACGAACGAAGCAACTATATCCATCACTTCAAAAGACAGAATAGTCGGTCAAAACGACATCAACAGGTTAATGGATTTGGCGGGTTCTATCGACGTAGGAACACAAAAGAGAATAATCTCCACAATCCCGCAGGACTTTAGGTTGGACGGCCAAGAAGGTGTCTCTAATCCCCTTGGATTACAGGGAAGAAGGTTAGATATGACCGCCACCCTGGTGACGATCAACGAGAAGTCGATGAAGAATTATAGAGATACTGCTTCTCGAGCGGGTCTAAAGCTAGCCGGAATATTGCCTACACCCGTATGTCTTGGGGATCTCCTGCTAACAGAGGAGGAATACCGGAGAGGGAAGTTAATACTGGACTTCGGCATGGGGAAAACAGAACTGATCGTCTTCAAACAAGGGCAATTAGTCGACAGCAGAAGCTTTTCTCCTGGAGGAAAGAACCTGACAAAGGATCTGGCTGCAAAATTTAACATCACTCCGGAAGAAGCCAGAGAGGTTAAGCACGAAGTCGACCTTTCCGTACTCGCAGGAAAAGAGGTATCCACAGACAACTCGTTGGGCGAGTACACAAATGGCGGTAAACTAGACAGGGAAAAGGTGCTATCCGTATTATCGGCACGATTGAAAGAGATAATAGAAATGATTTTTTCCGAAGTTCGACAACTCGGGCATGATAATTTGCTCTCCTACGGAATCAAAGTAACTGGTGGAAACGCCAGACTGCGCGGTTTGATGGGGTTCTTCAATGATCATTTCGAGCCCGAATTTGAAATAGGAAGACCAAAACGAAAGATCATAGGGATAGAGGATGTCGTTGAAAATCCGATTTACGGGAACGTTCTGGCACTACTAAGTTCCTGTGCAAAACGGACTGAGGTCAGTAAACAACTTGATGGCAGGGCATCAAAGAGTTCCTCGCTACTATCCAGGGTTATTCAAAAAATGAGGGCCATCTCGCTACCGAATATTGGCCGTGACCGGTAAACATTCCAACTGTAGCCTATCCTGGCTGAGAATGAAAAAAGGATTGTTTCAGAAGTTGCGCAACGCTTATTGTGTATTTCTTACTTCAGGAATCTCTCACTGACCCCGACCAGGATAGATAGGTTGAAGAAGCACCCAGGGAAGCGGAAGAAAGAATGTACAAAGAAAAAAGAACAATTAATGAAAAGCTATATTAAAAAGGGCCGCCCCTTATCCGGGGCGGCCCGAAACATTTCCGGCAAATTTATTCTGACTTTTTGGTCACATTCTCGATCCTGATATCCATGGTGGCGTCGACAAAGATGTTTTCCACGTTGGGCTGATAGACCACGTAGGCCTGCGCCAGGTTGGCCCAGAGCGGGATCCACGGTACGTCTTGGGTGCTAAGAATCTGCACCGCTTCGTAAAGGGTTCCTCGTCTCTCAGGTCCTGGAATGGACTTAGCTGTGTTCAAGATCTTCTTGTAGGCATCGTAATTCGGATGATGGTTGAAGAAGGTTCCGAGTCCTTCCGGCGAACCGGTAGTCCACGGTTCGAGGAAGTTACTCGCTTCTAAGTAGTCCGGATACCAGCCAAGAAGGAACATCCCGAATCCACCGCCGGACATTCTTTCGGTGTAGGCACCCCATTCAAGGCTCTTTGACTCGACTTCGAGGTTGTCAAGCTGGTTCATACTTCCCTGAAGCACTGCCGCAACGTCAGCTTCTGTAGTACCATAGTGTTTTGGAGAGAACCACAACGTCGCGTCGAGCGGGTTGTCTTCCGTATATCCAGCTGATTCGAGAAGGGCCTCCGCCTTTTCTAGGTCCTGCTCGGGGAAGGTAGAAAGACGTCCTACCCAGCCCTTAGGAACCATGGTGTAAATAGGATTCGCCAGGCCGCTAAAAACCTGTTCGGCGATTTTATTTCTGTTTACTGCGTAAGTAATGGCCCGCCGTACGCGCTCGTCCTTGAAGACTTCGTTGGTCACGTTGAACAACATATATCTGACGCTTGGACTATTTGGAGTATATTGAGTCTCGAATTTAGGAGATTTCTCAAGTTCTTCTAAGTCTACGGGGTTCATAGTTCTGAAAGCGACGTCGATATCACCAGCTTCCAGCGCCGTACGTAGTCCAGTACTGTTGGAATACTTAAGTTCAATTACCGTCTTCATTTCCGGCGCTCCACCGTAATAGTCCTCGTAGGCTTCGTAAATCACGGACTGGTTTGGCTGGTATTTCTGGAGCGTGTAAGGTCCCACGCCAACAAGTTCACCTTTGGCAAAATCGTCTGCCGGGGTCCCGTTCTTGTTCCAGATCAGAGCGGGTCCAACCTGCCCGGTTACACGGGTCAGGAACGTAGCGTTAGGCTCAACTAGCGTTATCTTCAGAGTGTGCTTATCCAGTACTTCCATAGTGTCTATCGGATCACAAACAAGGAAGACTCCGCCTTCGGGTCCGTTGAGTTTACACGCCCGCTCAAAAGACCACTTGACGTCCTCCGCAGTAACTGGATCCCCATTTGTGAAGGTTGCATCCTCTCTCAAGTGGAAAGTATAAACCATCGCTTTAGGTCCTACTTCCCAGTCCTTAGCCAGAGCCGGTCCAACTTCCGTACTCTTCGGCTCGATTTGTAGCAACGAATCACTTAGCATCCTTAAAACGTGCCAACTGTAGTGATCATATGAGTTGGCCGGAGACAACTGGGTGACACGATCCGTCGTTCCAATAACGAGAGTATCCGGTCCCCCTGCCGCCAGACCAACCACCGAGAACCCTACAGCCAGTGCAGCTACTAGAGCAAATATCGTTAATTTTTTCATTCTTTGTACCCTCCTTAGTTTTTGGTCTCAAATAAGAATTCCATCTAACATGCCAAACTCTTGGTGTTCCCCATTATCACCTCCAGGTGAATTCTAAATTTTCCCATCTGGAGAAAACTCTCCAGTTTAATTGGCAACTTTAAGTTTAACACTATACACGTTTCACGATCAAGCAAATATACCGATGAAGGTAGCGAGTGCTAATATATATTTTAGAACGCCTACTGAAAGAAGCTCGCTCAATCCAAAAGACGTATAACTTGGAAAGCTAGGCGGTAAAACACCTCCCGGAGGTATTCCTTACCACCCCGGTCGCCGGCTAAGCAAACAAGGTCTTTCATTTTCAATGGAGATGCTGAGTTCCTATCAGATAGAAACTAAAGATATGGCTAAAGTCAACCTACTTTTTGTTGTTGTCTTTTTGGGTTTAACAAGTCACTAATCCCCTCCCCGAGTAATCCAAACCCAAGGGAGAGAAATACAATCATTAACCCGGGAAACGTCACCAGCCACCAGTAGCCAGCTTGAAGGAACTTCTGGCCGTTCTGAATGTCAAATCCCCAGTCCGGAGTCGGGGGTGGAAGCCCAAAACCGAGGTAGGCCAGGGCCGCCTCCGTCAGGATGGCGTCCGCGATGTTAAACGAGGACACTGCCATTATTGCATTCACCACGTTTGGGGCGATATGCTTGAAGACTTTCCGCGCCGGGCTTGCACCCATCGCGTGGACCGCCTCGATGAAAGTTTCTTCTTTAATCGTCAATACTTCACTCCGGGTCACCCGAAAGTAAGTCGGTATGTAAACAACCGATATGGCTAGAATCATCGTATCCACGCCGGGCTGGAGAACGGAGACCAACACAATAGCTAGAATAATCGAGGGAAACGAGTAGAGGGCATCCATCGTAAGGGAAAAAACTCTATCCAGTGCACCACCGACATAGCCCGCAATTAGTCCAAACAAAGTGCCAGCGCTCATTGACAGGGCAATTGAACCGAAAGCTACCACAATTGGAGCCCTTGCTCCGCTGATAACCCGGGAGAACAAATCCCGCTGCAGCTGATCTGTCCCCATCGGATGGGCGAGTGAAGGGGGAGCTAAACGTGGCGCCGTCCGGTATTTGACCGGGTCGTAAGGGACAATCCAGGGTGCAAGTATGGTAATCAGCAAATAAATAACGACAACAGTACCCCCTATGGCCAAAAGCTTCTGCCGCCCCATAGCGTTTTTCATCTTCGCAAACAACCCAGAAAAAAGTTTTCGGGAAAAGAGCATTAGTACTTCACCCTCGGATCGATCTGAGCATAAATTATGTCAACAATTAAGTTGATAGTCGTGATGAAAATCGCAATCATCACTATTGCGCCCTGAATCGACGGGAAATCCCGGGCATTTACGCTTGTAATCAGAAATCGGGCAACTCCCGGCCAGGCGTAAATTGTTTCAGTTAGCACTGCTCCGCCAATAAGAATGGCAAACTGTAATCCAAAGACGGTCAAAATCGGGATTAGTGCATTGCGGAGGGCGTGCTTGTATATCACAAGCCTTTCCATTAGACCTTTTGACCTCGCGGTTTTGATGTAATCTTTATCGAGAATTTCCAGCATATTGGCCCTGGTCATTCTTCCCAGCAAACCGGCTTGGATAATCCCCAGAGTCAGAGCGGGCAAGATGAGATGCCTTATCGCCTCCCAGAATAACTGAAAATCGCCTTTGATTAAGGCGTCTAACGTATAAAATCTCGTTATAGGATCGAAAGTCGCCATTGAAAGCGCGTTAAGCCTATTACCCACAGGTAGCCAGCCAAGGAAGACCGCAAAAATGATTTGAAACATCAACCCCATCCAGAATAACGGAACAGCAAAAGCCCCGATGTGAAACACGCGCAGACCGTGATCTATAACGGTATCACTGTATACAGCTGCCCATGCACCGGTCGAGACCCCCAGGAGTAAAGCGATAGCCATGCCGTAAAATGCAAGTTCTAGAGTGGCTGGCACTCTAAGCATCAATTCATGCAGCACGGGTTCATCGGTTCGAAACGACGTTCCAAAATCACCTCTTACCAGCCCACCTACATATTCCACAAACTGCTGGGGGATCGGTTTGTTAAGGCCCATCTTCTCTCGAACCTTATCAATGTAAGCTTTAGATACGTTCCGGCCACCAAGCATCGCTTGAGCGGGATCACCTGGAATAACCCGCAAAATGAGAAACACAATGGTTATCAGTATTAGTAACATAGGTATGGTAGAACCTACGCGTTGTATTATGTACTGCCACAGGCTATCCAATATTTATTAACCCCCCAAAACACCTGTAAAAACAAGCTCAAAAGGCTAAAAATAACACGTGGTTAAAACCGATTATATTTAAAGATCCGAGCTTTTGCAAGTTGATGAAACGATCCTCAAAATTACATTGAAAGCAGTTAAAATACCGAGAATAAGAATCCCAACGCTGACTTACCCATTAGTCCAAAAGTTTCTAGCATAGTGATTAAAATGTACGTTTATTAAGGTGGGGCTCGAAACAGATCATTTCTGCTTTAGATAAGCTTGAATAAACGGATCTATGCCTCCGTCCAGGACCGACTCCGTATCCCCGATTTCTATTTCAGTTCGGTGGTCCTTTATCTTTTGGTAAGGATGTAGGACGTAAGACCTAATCTGGCTACCCCATTCTATATCCTTCAAGTCACCCTGGATTTCGTCAATCTTTTCCGCACGTTTTTCCATTTTTAGCTGAAAGAGCCGAGATTTTAGCATCTTCATTGCTGTTTCTCTATTCTTGTGCTGGCTCCTTTCGTTCTGGCAGGTGGCCATCAGTCCTGTCGGCTCGTGAGTTATTCGAACCGCGGAATCGGTTACGTTGACGTGTTGTCCTCCCGCCCCGCTAGCCCGGTAAGTATCAATTCGCAGGTTGTTTTTGTCCAGCTCTACCTCCACGTCATCTTCAAATTGAGGGGTGACGTTAACCGAAGCAAACGAGGTATGTCTGCGTCCCGCGGAATCGAACGGTGATATCCTAACGAGACGGTGGACCCCTGCCTCGGCTTTCAAATAACCGTAAGCCCATTCTCCTTCTACATCTAACGTGGCACTCTTGATGCCAGCTTCTTCACCCTCGCTCACTCCAAGAGATTGATAGGAAAAATCTTTCCGTTCTATCCATCTAGTATACATCCTCAACAACATTCCGGCCCAGTCCTGGGCATCCGTTCCTCCGGCACCCGCGTTAATTCCAAGATAACAATTTTTGTCGTCAAAATCACCATCCATGTACAACTTAACTTGAAAGGTATCCATTCTTTCTTCCAGGCGACCTATCCGGGCCTCTATATCCTCCAGCTCGGACTGATTTTCTTCCTCCTCGGCAAGGTCGTAAAGGACCTCAATTTCTTCCAGTTCTTCCGTCAATCCCTCAAATCTTTCTATCCGCTCCTCCTTTCTGTTGGCCAGTTTGGATTTGGCCTTGGCCCTTTCCGGATCGTCCCAGAAATCGGGTTCGTTCATCTCTCTTCTAAGTTCCTCAAGTTCCGTCTCGAGTTCATCCAGGTCAAAGGTAGTCACCAATCTCTTCTAATTTATTTCTAAGTTCGTCTATTTTTTCCAAGCTTATCACGCTCCAGTTAATGTTAGCTGGGAGAATTATCCGTAACAACTAACTAAGCTCAATCCTTTCACCACCACTACACTGGTCTGCTCTAGTCCTTTACCTTGAAA
>JAGXLP010000127.1 GCA_018334615.1 Candidatus Bipolaricaulota bacterium | reverse complement strand
AATTCCTGTAGTTTGACCTTTCCCGGTTAAAAAAAGATAATAATATCGATTAGTTATTTCTTACAACTAGATGACGAAACGAGGAGTTGTTATCCATGAAATTACAGTTAAGCCAGGACGAACTGGAAAAAAACAGGAAAACTATCCGAAAAAAGATGCAGCAAGACGAGATCGATGCGCTCTGCCTCTTTAGCTCCAGGGGTATTTTTTATCTAACCGGACTTTATCTAATCCAGACGGAACGACCGGTAGGGCTTCTGTACGACGGTGTAAATACGGCCGCTTTCGTCCCCGCCCTCGAGGTAGAACACGTAAAAGAGCTGGGTGGTGTCGATGAAATAATTAGCTACAAAGAGTACCCCGGGGAGAAACACCCGATGAAAATACTGGCTGAGAAGATTGAAAACCGAGAAGTCAGAAGGCTCGGAGTGGATAGTGACGGTTACCCTGGCGGATACGGTTACGAGGGCCCGGCTCTTTCAGATATTCTGGACCTCGATGTGGAAGAACTACCGAAACTGATTGAAAATATTATGCGGGTAAAGAGCGACGAGGAAATCCAGTTAATAAAGGAAAGCTGCCGCTGGGGAAACCTGGCCCACCGATACCTTCAGGACTACACGAAGCCCGGGAAAACGGAGAACGAAATATCTACAAGGGCTTCTCTTGATGCCTCACGGGCAATGTTAAAAACGGTAAGCGATGATTATTATTCTCCTAAAGGTGCTACTATGCCTGCGAGTGCCGGTTTTCGGGGACAAATCGGCAAGGGAAGTGCAATTCCTCACGCGCTGACGAGCAATAAAACCATAAAGGAGGGCCAAGTCTTGGTCACGGGTGCTTCTGCAAACGTGGGAGGGTACGTGAGCGAGCTGGAACGGACCATGATCGTGGGGGAGCCATGGGATAAGCAGGTCGAGTTCTTCAGATACATGGTGAAAGCAGGAGAGGTCGCTTTGGATGCAATCGAACCGGGAGTCAGCTTCGCCGACGTGGACAAAAAAGTGCGGGACTTTTACAGGGAAAAAGACCTCATGGATTACTGGAGACACCACACGGGACATTCTATCGGGTTTGATGGGCACGAGGCCCCCTACCTGGACCGGAACGACGACAGGGAACTCAAACCTGGCATGGTGGTAACCGTAGAACCCGGCCTTTACGTTCCCGAGTTTGCAGGGTTCAGACACTCGGACACCGTGTTGGTCACCAAAGAAGGATCCGAAATGCTTACTTATTACCCGAGGGATCTGGAAAGTTTGATTATTCCTGTCAGCTAATCTTTTGGTTCATTTTATTTTCTCTCCTTATTGGTAAAAACCACTAAAAACGGTTACATTTAGCGGACAGAGGCTCGCCCCTCTGAAACAAAGTCCCTTTGCTGTCTCGGGAGATTAAGAATTCTCTTCTGCCCGGTCTCAGCACGGGCCCGACCATTATTTTCCTTACATCATACCAAAATTACCCGGCTCCCAAGGAGTAATACTACCAAGATTTTGTTGTTAAATTTAAGTATCTCTAACTTACCTTAAGATATTTAATCTTCTATTAAGAGATATTAACTTTGGGGTTGACTAACTTAATATTCTGCTATATAATGGTCGCATAAGTTAAATTCCTGGAGCGTGGTTAAGAATGACGCACAAAGTGGTAGGTAAGTGTCCGGTTTGTGGAGTTGATATGAAAGTAACGGAGTTGGAATGTCCAAGCTGTCACACAAAAGTGAGCGGCCAGTTCGATCTGGGAAAGTTCGCCCGATTGGACCCGGAACAGCTGAAGTTCGTCGAGCTATTTATTAGACTGCGCGGAAACATAAAGGAGGTCGAGGAGGAAATGGGAATCTCTTACCCCACGGTTCGAAAAAAGTTAGACAGGGTAATAAAGACACTCGGCTTTAGCCCGGAGGAGAGCCCTGAGGATACGAAAGCCGAGGAAAGAACCGAAGTTCTGAACGACCTGGAACAGGGAAAAATAGAGTACGAGGAAGCAATAGAAAGACTAGAAAGCCTTTAGGAGGTATATCCAATGAACCAAGAACGAAAACAGATACTAAAAATGCTGGACGAAGGGAAGATAGACGTAAAAGAAGCCGAAGAGCTTCTCTCAAAAGTTGAAGATAGACAGGAGGAAGAAACCACTGGAGCAGTTCAGGGGGAAAGTACCGAGGAAGCAAGTACATTGAAAATAATAGTGATTGAGGACGGTGAAGAAGAAGTAAATATAAATATACCAATGGGACTTGTCAGGATGCTCAAGAACGTGATTCCCGGTAAAGCAAAGAAGGAACTTGACAATAAGGGTATAGACATCGAAAAGGTCGTAGAGGAAATCGAAGAAGGCACATTTGACGGTAAACTCGTCGACGTGAAGGACGGAAAAAGTCACGTTGAAATAAAGTTAGTTAAATAGTCCGATTCAACTCAGCTTTCGGGGAGTCAACGTGCTGAAGACTCTGAAAAATAGAGATTTTGTATACCTCTGGCTCGGCCAGATGGTCTCTCGGTTAGGCGACGGAATACACGAGATCGCACTTGCCTGGCTGGTTCTAGAACTGACCGGTTCCGCTCTTTCAATGGGGGCAATTCTCGCGGTCAGCATAACGCCAAACCTTCTCTTCGGTCTTCCCGCGGGCGTTTTTGTCGACCGATTTAACCGGAAATATATAATGGTTCTCGCCGACTTTGCCCGGACAGCAATCGTCCTTGTTATTCCCGTTACCTACTTCCTGGGTGGGTTGCAGCTCTGGATGATCTTCGCGGTGGCTTTTTTGACGAGTACTGCAGAAGCTTTTGCCGGACCGGCCAGGCAATCGAGTATCCCCAACCTCGTTGAGGAAAAGAACCTGGACCCTGCCAACTCACTTATGCAAATGACCAGGGCCGTTTCGTCGCTGTTTGGATTATCTTTGGGAGGGGCAGTTGTTGCAATCTTCGGTCCGGCAAATTCCTTCTATCTGGATTCGTTTTCCTTCTTTCTATCCACGGTATTTATTTCTCGTATTGTTTATAAACCCGCTTTCCGGGAGGTGGCAGAAAGTTTATGCCGGGATATCGTCATCAAGACCAAAAGAGGACTCAATTACGTGATAAACGATCCGTTCATAAAGCGTCTAATAATCATCGCTGCCGGTATTAATTTCGTCATCGCCCCAATAAACGTAATCATTCCCTACTTTATAAAAGAGGAAATGGGTCTCAGCGCCAGCATATATGGAATTATGGCGTCCTGTTTATCCGTCGGGATGGTACTGGGAAGTATGATAATTGGCAATGTTAGTGTCCACCGAGGGAAGAGCCTCGGTTCCGGGATACTGGGGTCGGGAGTTTCATTGGTGTTTTTTTCGGTCTTTTACTTGCTTAGTCAGAGCCTATTACTTCCAACGATGGTTCTCATCGGACTTTTAAGCCTGACCCTTGCCGGAGTGGGTATATCGACCTCTTTTTCCAATGTACCAATCCACACGCTACTTCAGAAAACAACTGAGGACAGCAAGAGAGGAAGAGTTATGAGTATAGTAGGTATGGGAACCATGGTAGCTATGCCCATGGCTTACGGGCTTAGTGGTTTTTTGCTGGAGCAGATCGGGGCGATACCTCTACTGTTTGGTATAGGCAGTCTTACGGCTATCGGTGCCACAGCTTGCTTCAAATCTCGAGAGATAATGGCGGCACAGTGATT
>JAGXLP010000126.1 GCA_018334615.1 Candidatus Bipolaricaulota bacterium | reverse complement strand
TACCGAACCGAGAAAATTCCAGCGACGCGGCGCATATGTCTGACCGAACCAGCACCCAGTTGAGTTTCGTAACCTGGCCAGGGTCAATGGCCAGGAAAACATAATGGCTGCCTGTAATGAATTTCCTACGGGGAACGAACCAAGCATCATTACTCAACTGGGTGCTGGTGAGGGATATCCACGTAACTAAATGAGATTATATCTTTATGAGTAATACTTCCGGTGTATAATAAGCACTCTCGTGAAGGGATCAGTTTGAGCACGCGAGTCGGAAATTTCTCGGTTCGGAAAGCCCGGAGGTTGAAAATGGATAACCACGAAAGGATGGAACCATGCCCGCTCGGCCTCCGATGGGATTTTCCTGAACGATTACTAAAACCTACACTCCCTTTCATCACAAAATCAATATTCATAACCTGGCCTCTGTACTACTCCGTCGTCGTAAAAATGCTTGACGTTCTCAATCCGGCTAACCAGATCCGCTTCCTCAATCAAACTCTCCGGGGCCCCTCTTCCGGTACAAACGAGCTCCAGATCGTCCGGTTTCATCTCAAGTAAAGACAAAAACTCCTCTTCTTTTACGTAGCCGCTTTCCAGCGCAACGTTAACCTCGTCCAGGACGAGGAGATCACAAATTTCCTCTTCGTCACTAAAGTATTCCTCGAGGTACTCCAGAGCCTCGACGCATTCAGTTTGGGCCCGGTTCTCGCTTGTCCTACCGAAACCCGGATGATCCCTGACAAAGTTCTTAGTTGGCACGTTCAACTTCCGGAGGACGGTAATCGTTCCCCTTTGAAACTGCTCCTCGTTTCCCTTAAAGAAGCTGACGTACTTGGCCGCCAAACCCTGACCCACGGCACGGACGATCTGACCTATGGCGGAAGTCGTTTTTCCCTTTCCTTTTCCCGTATGAACCAGTACCTTCCCTCCTTTACCGCCCATTTCTTCGCCAGAACCTTCCATCTTACCCCCCTATCCCCTCAGGTTTCCGGTTTTTGGAAATATATGGATCGAACCTTTGACCTCCGATTCTTCTACCTCCACTTCGACCCCAAACACCTGCTCAATATTTTCCCTTGTCAGCACACAATCGGGCTTCCCCAGTACTTTTACTTTCCCCTCGGATAACAACGCCACCCTATCGGCGTACTGGGCTGCAAGGTTCAAGTCATGAATTGCCGCGATAACCGTGAGGCCTTCGGACTGTAGCTGGCGGACGGTTTCCATGATTTTTATTTGGTAATTGATATCCAGACTCGACGTCGGCTCATCCAGCAGTAACAGTTCTGGCTCCTGTGCCAGCGCAAGAGCCAGAAATACCCTTTGCTTTTCTCCTCCACTCAACTGATTTACACAACGATCGGAAAAGTCTTCAAGTTCAGTTATCTCAATAGCTTTGTCTATTGCTCTCCGGTCACCTTCAGTATGTCTTTCAAACCTTTCCAAATGCGGAAATCGCCCCATTTCAACTACTTCCCTCACGGTGAAATCAAATCCTACGGTCGTCTCCTGCTGCACGGCCGCAACTTTTGTAGCAACTTCTTTAATCGGAATCGTGGATAGTTCTTCGGTATCCAGATAAACCGCTCCTCCTTCCGGCTCCAGCACTCCGCCAATATTTTTCAACAGAGTAGTTTTGCCCGAGCCGTTCGGCCCCACAATCCCGATGAATTCGCCCCTGCGGACGGTTAGATCCAGACCCTCCAGAACGCCTATCCCGTTGTAAGAAAAGTGCATACCCTCGACTTCTACCTTCATCTCATCCTCCCTCCCACGATCTTCTTCCTCAACAGGTAAAGAAAAAACGGGGCTCCAAAGAAAGCCGTAATTACTCCCACGGGCATCTCCACCGGCTGCATGATCGTCTTTGCCATCACGTCAGTATAAATCAAGAAAACACCACCACCGAGCGCTGCTGCTGGTAACAGTATCCTGTGGTCGGGACCCAGAATCATTCTCATTATGTGCGGTACAACGAGCCCGACAAACCCGATAGAGCCAGCAACGGAAACGGAAACGGCGGTAATGGCTGTTGCCAGGCCAAGCAGCGATTTCTTCACCATCTCCGGCTTAACTCCGAGATGGGCGGCAGCATTTTCGCCCAGAGCCAGCGCGTTAAGGTCCCGGCTCCAGGCAAGAATAACCCCGCTGCCAATTATCACTATTGGAAGCAAGATCTTGAACAGCGTCCAGCTCGATCGCCAGAGGCCACCCATCATCCAGAACAACACCCTGTGCTGCTGATACGGCCCGGCGACAAAGATAAGAGCAGTGGTAAGGGCAGAAAACAGGGACGACAGAGCAACACCAGCCAAGATTAACGTGTAAGAGGACGAAGAACCACGACTCCAGCTAATCCGATAAACCAGGGTAACAGCAGTAAGAGCCCCTATTAACGCTCCAAGAGGAAGGGCAAAATTCGAGGTAAAACCTAACACCACGACAGTTGCCGCTCCGGCAGACCCACCACTGGCCACTCCCAGTATGTAGGGGGTCGCGAGTGGATTCCGAAAAATCCCCTGCATCACGGTTCCCGATATTGCCAGTGAACTACCAACCAGGAGACCGGTAAGAACTCTGGGCAATCTAAGTTTAAAAATAATGGTTTCAAAATTGGAGGGCAGGCCGGAGATCTTCAGCCAAGGAAGCTTGTTCGTTAGAATGAGCAAACTCTTGCCAAGTGGCACTCTGACAGGGCCAATCGCAACACCCACCAGAAAGGCAAAAGCCAGGAGCACGAAGAGGGCTAAAAACGTTACCTTTGGCTTCGCCCTATTCATGTCTCGTAAGAAAAAGAATTGCTGAAGTTCTCCGGCTACCCATAACTAGACTAAAAACTTACCTCGATATCATATATCTTCTCGAACAGTTTTATCGCACCGTCAATGATTTTGGTTCCCGGTTGGTTCAACATAGAGGCTTCAACGTTGGATAGGAACAACACGTTATCCTCTTGTACCGCCTTTGTACCCTCAATCCCGGGTTTGTCCTTTAGTTCTTTGACGGTCAGACCCATCCCTTTTGTTCCCAGTATCAACTCGGGGTTCTTTGAAACTATTTCCTCCGTACTAACCTGCTTGTAACCTGAGATTTCACCAAATATGTTGTCCATGCCCGCCAGCTGCAATGCTTCTCCAACAAAAGTATTGTCTCCCAGCGTAAACATCTGAGGACTAATGGTATAAAAAACTTTTTTTCTCTCGTTCAAGGTTTCAACTGCCGCTTCAAGCCTAAACCTCTTCCAGACCATTTCTCCGACAATTTTTTGTGCCCGATCGGAAGTCCCTGTCAGATAACCAATTTCCAGAATGGACTCGTATACTGACTCTATGCTCTTCTTCCCGGCAACGTAGACAGTAGCGCCCACTACGTTTTTAATCTTGCTGATATCGTCTTTTTGCGCGGTACCAGCTATAACCAGATCGGGATTCATAGAAGCAATTTTTTCATAGGAAAGATTAAAGCTACCAATTTTCTCCTTTTCGTTAGCCATAGCCTGAATTTCTGGGACATACGAGAGATACTCGGTATTGCTGTAAACACCCACTATTTTTTCATCTAGCCCGAGATCAAAGGCAATTTCCGTCGTGGCCGGAAGCGTAGTTATTATTCTCTCGGGAACACCCTTGACTTCGACCTTTCTCCCCAAACTGTCCGTAACAGTTCTAACGGATTCCGCATGAGCAGAGGCGACAACGATTAATCCAATGATTAAAC
>JAGXLP010000021.1:7057-13634 GCA_018334615.1 Candidatus Bipolaricaulota bacterium | reverse complement strand
AAGTATTTGCCGGTCATAATTGCCTTATCATTCATTTTCATCATCCTCTTCGGTCCAAATTGCGAAGTCCGGACAGATTAATGCGCAGAAGCCGCAGTTCACACACTGGTCGATTTCTACCGGGATAGGTGGGTGATAACCTTTTTCGTTAAATTCTTCCGATTCTTCCAGTACGTCCTGAGGACAAAACTCGATACAGTATCCGCACCCCTTGCAGTAGTCCTCTTTTATGTAAAGGTGTCCCTCGTCAGTTTCCCATTTTTTTGTGGTCTCTTTTTCTTCAGTGTTGGTACTCATATTCACCTTTCCCTGTAATTATAATTTCTAGATTATATCGATGGATCGAGAGAGCGCCTCCTCTCCTCTATATTCCGGAATCAACATTGGAGAACGCCTTTCTTCATCTACGCCTGCTTTTTCCAATTCTTCTATATAGCGCCTGGCATGTTCGAGAGTTAAATCTCCCAATTCCGTTTCTTTTGCACGTTTGGCCGCGGAGATTCCCGCTCTTTTTCCGAATACGTTATAATCCAGTAATGAATTCCCCATAAGCCTGTTCTTTCCGTGTACTCCACCTTCGACCTCACCGCCGGCAAAGAGGCCTTCGACAGCCGTCCGGCCTTCATCGTCAATTTCTATTCCTCCGTTCTGGTAATGAAGCGTGGGGAATACAAGTAACGGATCCTCCGTCGGGTCAATACCAAACCTCGTGTAAAGCCTGTATATATATGCAAGGTTCTCTTCAAAAGTTCCCTCACCATGTATCATATCTATCATTGGAGTATCCAGCCAGACGCCCTTCATTCCCGTGGGGGTTTCTACGCCCATATCACGTCCGTAGCACTCTCTTATTAAAGCCCCGGCTTCGACGTCTCGAGGCTCCAGATTAAATACGAAGGCTTCACCGTCTCGGTTTACCGGTATGGCTCCCGAGCCTCTTACTTTTTCTGTCACAAGCAGCCCAACTATCTGTTCCGGGAAGGCAGCTCCGGTCGGATGATATTGAACTGAATCCATGTCGAGTAGATTGGCCCCGGCACGATAAGACATAACCAAACCGTCCGCAGTTGCACCGTAGTGGTTCGTCGTGGGGAATTCCTGAATATGAAGCCGGCCAAAACCGCCCGTTGCCATTACTATTGACTTGGCGCGGACGACGTAGTATTGTTCCGTTTCCATATTGTAGAGCAGGGCCCCAGTTACCGTACCGTCGGAATCGGTAAGAAGTTCGACTGCCGGTGAAAACTCCTCAACGTTAATCTCCTGGTTCCTCGCTTCATCCCTGATAGCTCTCATTAATTCCATTCCAGTGTAATCTTTTGCAGAGTGCAGTCGTTTCCTGGAAGTTCCACCTCCGTGCAGGGTTTTCATCGAACCATCTTCGTTCTTATCGTACATTACTCCGAGATCCTCGTGCCACTTCAGAATCCCCGGGGCGTCTTTCGCGAGCGCTCTGGCAAGCTCTGGTTTGTTGGCAAAGTGCCCTCCACCAACGATGTCCAGGAAGTGGGCTTTTGGACTATCTACCTCTCTATCGGCCGCCTGAATTCCTCCCTGAGCCATCATCGAATTGGCGTCTCCGTGTCTGAGCTTGGTCGCGATGAGTATATCTGACGGATCTATTCCCTCCTTGATTGCCCACAATGCTGCTACCGTTCCCGCTCCTCCACCGCCGATAACCAGAACGTCGACTTCGTAGTCAACCTTCGTTAAATCGACTTCGGACGGATCGACGGCAGGGTAGGCTTCCAGCAAGTCAGCCAGTTCCAGAGGCATTTGGTCTCCCTGGTTTGGCCCGGCATCCAGGCCTCTCATACCTTCTTCCCTGTAGTCCGGATGGTACTTGTTTAAAACCTGTTCTCTCTCATCCGGATTCATTCTGTCGACCTCTTTCCCAATCCTTTCCTCTCGGGTTTGCTCGACCTTTTTGATCGACTCCCGCATGGATTCGGGATAGGGATCTTCTTTTGGTTCCTCGTTACTCTTCAATTTCCCTGTTCTCATATCTCTCCTCCAGTTCTTCTTTTGGAAGATTTACCAATTCCTCAAGTTCGTCGTCGAATTGGCCGTTTGCTATCTCTTTTACCCTCTTCTCCAGGTGCTCGGATTCCGGAGCCTGATATCTTCCGTAGATTCTCCGAGCCAGCTGGGCAACGTGGTGATGAGGGATTTCCGCAGGACATCGGGCGGCACAGAGGCCACACTGAATACAGTCGAACGATAACTCGGCAACCTCCTTTATGTTTCCTCGAATCGCTTCGTTCACGAAATCCATCACCTCTAAATCCTGGGGACAGGACTTACTGCAGGTATTGCAGGATACACACCTGGCCAGCTCCGGGTAGAGGTCCAGTAAGGGATTATTATCTACTTCCAGCTCCTCCAGGTCGTATTGTTCTCTTCCAGCCGGAGTAAACGGTAACTGGGTTAGATACATCCCATCCTGTACGGTAGTCTGGCAGGCAAGATCAGTGTGTAGCTTGTAATCCCCTTCCAGACGGTATATCGTCGCGCAGGCACCACAAAAACCCCCTCGGCAGCCTACCCCTCGGACATACTGATAACCGCTGTACTCCATCGCCTTCATAATAGTTAACCCTTTGGGAACCTCGTACCTCTTCCCCATAATAAATATCTCTACAGTTTCAACCTCGGTCTTCTCGTTCACTCTATCACCTCTTACTTGCCACTTTGTTTTCTATCTTTAGTACCTTTCTTGGGTCAATTGCGTGCTCTTCAAATTTATTCACCCTGGGACGATCAAAGGCTACGGCCATTAACTGGGTAAAGTAAATTACCGGAACGGGATCGTGGTTTGGTGTTGCCTTCAGAAGTTCGGCCTGCCTGGTATCAAGGTTAAACTGACATAGAGGGCAAGCCGTAATAATTAAGTCCGCCCCGCTCCTCGTTGCGCCACCTGTAATGGTCCGGGTTTTTTCGAGTACCACTTCCTGATTGTCGACGGTGTTATAAGAGCCGCAACATTCGGATTCGTAAGGAAAGTCTACCGGTGTTCCTCCTAGGCTCTCGATTAGCTCGTCGAAAACAGTTGGATTGTGGGGATCGGCAAGACCTATCTCTTTCGGTCGAGTAAGCATGCAGCCGTAATACGGAGCTACATTGATCCCCTCCAACGGGTTCGATACCTGTTCTCTTACCCGTTCCCAGCCCAGTTCGTCTCTGAGAAGCTGAAGGTAGTGTTTGACCTCGATTTCCCCGGAATAATCGTTTTCCTGGTCCATAAAATTGTTAATCTTATCCCGCTTATCATCGTCGTTTTGAATGAGATAATTAGACCTTTTTAAGGTGTTATCACACATAGAACAGAGCGTGTACAGTTGATCGAATCCCTCGTCCCGGGCCCGGATCATATTCCTTATTGGCCCCAGCTGTTTCATCAAATTATCATCAGTCAGTGAATATACCGTGCCACAGCAATTCCATCTATCTATCTCTTTCAAACGTACCCCTAGGTCGCTGGATACCTGGATGGCAGAGTCCTCAAATCCTTTTGCAGTATCCTTTAGGCTACAACCGGGATAGTAAGCAACTTCTTTCATAGATATCAACTCGTTTTCTTTCGGAAATTGCTGACCAAAGCTATCTCTGGTAATCCCCTGGTTTTCAGGTCCTTTAGTTCAACTTTGTCGACGTTTTCCCTCAGGCTAATTTCCCTAATTGCCTCCATAATTGCAGGTACGTTATTTCCCTTTGGGCAGTCCACTTCGCAGCTTAAGCAAGAGGCACAAATCCAGGGAGTCTCCGATTGAAGGACGCTCACGTCTCCCATCTGTACCTTTCGTATTACCTGGTTGGGTAGCAGGTCCATTTCTTCGGTGAAAGGACACCCGGCTGAACACTTACCGCACTGGTAGCAGGAAAATACGTTCTCGCCGCTCAACTCCTCGATTTTGTCGATAAGTTCCCGGTCTGCATTGTTTAGTTGCATAACCCCTCCGTGGCTGGTCCAGGGTTTTTAATTGATCTGCGTATAAAAATTTGACTCATTGGAATCAGCTATCCTCCCGCTTAATTTCTCTTATCAGTTTGCCTTGTTCATCGTAAATACTTACTCCTATGTCCAGCCCGCCGTCCACGCTGTGAGTAGCACAGGCCAGGCATGGATCGTAAGGGCGAAATCCCATTTCCACCTGATTGAGAACCTGTTCGTCGTTCTTCCCGTCGTCTATTGCCTCCATAGCAGACTGTTTTATGGAGATGGAAAGTGCGGCACTGTTGCTGGTAGTGGGGACGATCATGTTTGCGTTTTTCACCAGTCCGTCCCTATCAAGCTGATAGCCGTGAATCAGGGTTCCCCTTGCAGCTTCTATCACTCCCACACCTTCCCCCGGCTCGTCAAGTGGCGCTCTGAGGTCATCGCCGGTGGTTGCATCTTTCTCGGCTAATTCCTGAATACTTTCGGCTGCCTGGACTAACTCGATCAGCCTTGCCCAGTGGTAAGCGTAAGTCTGGTGAACCGGTTTGCCGTCAAAGTGATCGAGGTATTTTTCGTACTCCTCCTGGGCTAGATCTGTCTTCATACCTTCGGCTACGTTTAACCTTGCCAGAGGTCCAACTCGGAATACCCCGCTCTCCTTCCCCGTATTAAACTCACTCCAGCCAACTTTCTTTAGATAGGGAAACTTTACGTAAGTCCAGGGTTTTACCCGTTCCTCAAGCAAGTCGAGAGCGTTGCTGGTATCCGTATTAATAAATTCGTTCCCCAATGGATCGACTACCCTGATATCCCCATCGTAGAAAGATACCTTCCCTTCTTCATCGACCAGTCCCATGTAATAAGTGTCCAGAGAGAATTCCGGATTGTTGACCAGTGAACCGAATCTTTTAGTATCAATTACTTTTTCGTGAAATAGTTCCAGTACTTTCCGGGCGAACTCAAAGGAGGACTCGCCGATTGAAACAAGTTTCTCCTTTTCGTCATCCGTTATCCCCTTGGACAAACCACCGGGAATTCCGGTGATGGGATGGACCTGATGACCTCCGATGATCTCGATAGCTTCATGAGCCAGTCTCCTCGTCTTGATTACCTTTTTCCCCAGTCCCTCGCCGAGAGAATTTATTACCCCAACTATGTTTCTATCCTCTTTTTTGGCGTTCTTTGCAAGGAAGTCTGGTCCGCCAAGATAGAATAGATGAAGCAAGTGATCTGCAAAAATATAGGAGTTATAAAGAAGCTCACGTAGTTTCAGGGCGGTATCGGTAGGTTGGGTAGAATATGCTGCATCTAGAGCTTTCGTGGAGGCAAAGTGGTGCGCCTCCGGGCATACACCGCAGATTCTTTCTGTAATTCTTGGCATGTCTTCGCCTTTTCGGCCCCGGGAAAACTCTTCAAACCCCCTGAGTTCAGGGACCTGGAGCACTGCGTCCTTTGGTTTTCCATCGTCCCCGAGGAATATTTCTATCTTTCCATGTCCTTCCAACCTTGTAATCGGATCAATAGAAATCTTATTTTCGCTCATCTTTACCTCCGTCCGAGACTTTTCCGCCAAAGATCGAATTTGCCAGCGAGAAGTTGTAGAAAGTCCCAATGGTGTCGGGTAAATTACTTAATAAGGCCTTCTCTCCTTCCAGGGATCCCCCTTCCTCGCCTATTTGAACCACAGAAGCCAGGCTGTTCAGCATTTCCGTCCCCTGATCCTCGACTTTCGGCGGGGGTCCAAAACAACCCTTACAGGGAAGATTTGCC
This sequence comes from Candidatus Bipolaricaulota bacterium, assembly GCA_018334615.1. Lineage (GTDB taxonomy): Bacteria > Bipolaricaulota > Bipolaricaulia > M55B111 > M55B111 > JAGXLP01. The sequence continues at coordinate 7,927 of JAGXLP010000021.1, read as the reverse complement.
TCCGGGCAGCTTGCCTCACATCCACTTCTGGTTACCGGACCCATGCAAATAATTCCCTGGTCCAGCAAGCACTTATCCGGATCGATTTCTACTTCCTGTGGCCTGTGAAATTCGTCAATTGTTTCTTTATTCCATTCCCGCGAGCACTCGTCGCACACGGTCTTTTCCCCGGCAACTACAGATCCTTTTGGAGGAAGATTATCCGTGAGCAACAAATCCAGGAAGTCTTCGGTTAATTCGGGAGGTGGTGGGCAGCCGGGAACAGTATAATCTACTTCTACCACCTGGCCCAGGCTCTTTACTCTCTTCTGCAATCCTGGCAAGCTAAGGTCCCCTTCATCTCCTTGCGACAGCTCCTGTGGCACAACTCCCTCGGGATTAACGGTTGTTGGGTTGTTTTTATAAACAGTATCGAATAGCTCTTCCTGGCTGCTCATGTTGGCCAAACTTGGAATTCCGCCTTGATGAGCACAGGAACCATAGGCAACGAGGAGTTCAGACTTTTCCCTTATTATTTCAGCAATCTCCCTGTTTTCCGAAGTCCTGATTCCTCCATTGAAGAAAGTCAGGTCAATCTCGTTTCGTTCATACCCTTTTAAGTCTTCATACTTGAAATCCGTTGCTGCTGGCCAGAAGGCTATATCCGCGAAGTCCAGGAGGTCAAGTATCCTTTCGTGGAGACCGAGCAGCGCTACATCGCAACCTCCACAGGAGGCTGCCCAATAAGCTCCTATCTTTGCTTTATTCTTTTTGTTTGACATCGCTATAGGGCCCCGGTCCCAATTCTTTTATCTCTGTTGTAAACTCCTTGACCGTCTGGGCGAATTTATCCCCCTCCGTTGCGGAAATCCATTCAAGCTTGACTCTGTC
>JAGXLP010000021.1:0-6380 GCA_018334615.1 Candidatus Bipolaricaulota bacterium | reverse complement strand
GGATGTGCTTCCTTGTAGAAACCATTTTGGCCGAGATTTAAGTTTAACTTTCTGCTCGTATCCTTTGCCTCGCTCGAAGGAATAATAGACTGGGCAAGCACAACCAGATCGGCGTCGATTTCCATCCGCTCTCCCGCTATTTCGTCCATTCCCCAGACTCTGAGCTTGCCGTCTACCTTCTTAAGCTTGGATACTTTTCCCTTGAGGTAGAGGACTCTATCTTCTTCCTGGACTTCCTGGATAAACTCTTCGTAATCCTTCCCTCCTGCCCGAATATCGATATAAAATACGTAGGCATTGCCGTCGGGGACGCTTTCCTTATAAAGTTTGGCGTGTTTTGCCGTGTACATGCAACAAATTTTGGAGCAATAGGGGTTGTGGTTTTCGGGATCCCTTGAACCGGAACACTGAATGAAGACCACGTCTTTCGGAACTTTTCCATCCGAGGGCCTCTTAACTTCCCCTCTGGTTGGTCCGGTCGCTGAAAGCAGTCTTTCGAATTGCAACCCGTCAATTACGTCCTCGTATTGACCGTAGCCGTATTCGCCCATTTTTTCCTTCGGGTAGAGGTCGTAGCCGGTGGCGACGATTATCGCTCCAAATTCTTCTTCTATGTACTGCGAACTTTGATCGAAGTTGACCGCGTCGGCGTCACAAACATCGGCGCATTTACTGCATCGCAGAGGGTTTAGCCCAAGACAGGCCTCCTCGTCGAGTGTATAGGACGAAGGAATTGCCTGGGCAAACGGGATACTGATTGCTTTTCGGGAAGTTAATCCTTGATTGAATTCATCCTGAACGTTAACCGGACAGACGTCTTCGCAGTCTCCGCATAAATTGCAGGCATCGGGGTCTACGTATGTAGGTTTTTTCTCAATCTGTACGTTGTAATTGCCTATGTACCCGGATACCTCCTTTACCTCGCTGTAGGCCATCAATTCAATATTTGGGTGTTGATTGACTTCTACCATCTTTGGCGTGAGAATACATTGAGAACAATCCAGGGTGGGGAAAGTTTCCGAAAGCTGGGCCATGTGACCACCTATAGTGGGCTCCTTTTCTACCAGCACAACTTCGTTTCCCGCCTCAGCTACATCGAGTGCCGCCTGAATACCGGCCACGCCACCGCCGATGACAAGACACTTATCCGAATGCTCCCGCTCAACGGGCTCCATAGGGACGTTTCTCTTAACCTTTTCCACTGCCCCCTTGATTATCCTTAGTGCTTTTTCCGTTGGCCTTCTCCCGTCTTCGCTGTGAACCCAGGAACATTGTTCTCGAATATTGGCAATCTCGCATCTGTAGCGATTAAGACCTGCTTCTTCAACCGCCCCCCGAAACGTCTCTTCGTGCATGGACGGAGAACAAGCGGCTACGATAACTCCGTTTAGATCCTCTTCCTCGATTGCCTCTTTGATCTTATTTTGTCCTGGGTCAGAGCACATATACTCGTAATCCGTACTAAACGCGACACCATCGTAATCTATAATCTGCTCTGCCAACCCGGAGACATCCACCGTACCAGCAATATTTTCACCGCAATGGCAGATAAATACCCCGATTCTTGGCTTGCTTGCCATGTTACCTCCCAGGGTTAATTGGTAATTATCTCTTCTCCGTAGTCCAATCCGCTTTCAAATGCTTTTTCGTTCAAATCTTTTGTACCTTTGGGGACGGATGACAGAATGGCCTCTCTCATCTTTTCTTTTTCTACTGCGCCGGTTACGGCCACCAGAACACCGAGCATTACTACGTTAGCTACGATCTTATGCCCGAGGTCCTCAGCAATTTTGGTGGCGGGAATCTTGTACTGATGAACTCCCTCTGGTCGTTCCACTTCCTCGACAAGGTCTTTTTCAAGCAGCATTATTCCGCCATCCTGAATATCGTCACTGTATTTTTCGTAGGCTTCTTGGGACATTAAGATAAGGATTTCCGGAACCGTAATTTGCGGGTAATCTATTTTTTCATCTTCGATAACTACATCCGCGCTGCAGGCTCCTCCCCTGGCTTCCGGACCGTAAGACTGGATAAGAACCGCGTTCTTATCTTCAAAAATAGAGGCCGCTTTTCCCGTGATGTTCCCGGCCGATATTATCCCCTGTCCCCCGAAACCTCCGAACCTTATTTCCTTTCTCACTTTACCACCTTTAGAACTAAGTTTAGTTTGCCTTACTCAATTTATTTTATGAATAATAGCAGCCCTAAAAACACCGTGCCATGATAAAGATCAACCCTGAAGATGATTAAACTCAATTTGAAAGGATTCTCTTAGGTTTCCCGGGAAATGGCCTCGCCAGGGAACCGGTTTCACTCATGCTTCTTTGCGTTTAAAAACACTTTTTCCCCGACGTTGACCCCGATATCTTGTTCGACTAGAGGACACTTTACTACGAGAAGAAAAAAGAGATTGCTTTTACGGTAATCACTTAATCCTTCGTAGTTGGCTTGACCTTTTGAAATTGCCAGGTCATGTTCGTCAATCCAGCTCTCTACTTCGGGTGACCAGAGTGTGGGAGATTCCCCTCCGTCTCCATTATCTACCGTCCTCAATTTGACTTTTTCCATTTCGTCAAATTGGAGGCTTCTGGCATCCTGAAGGGTAACGTCGTTCAGGAAGGGCCCATCTTTGACCACCAGGTTCAATTTCTTTACCGGGGAGCAATCCAGTAAACGTTCGATAAATAAGCGGTCATAAATTATCTCCCCTGAATTATCGGTGAAATAAATTATCTCTTTGGCGAACTTCAATTGGTCGATGAACTGAGGCCAGTGATTGAGTTTAAACCCTTCGCTCAGTCCTTGTTTGAGCTCAGATTCGACATCAAAATCCCGTCTCGGTCCAAAATCAATCGCATTACCGGCAGCTGCAAGTCTGGCCGCTCGGTTAAGTGAATCGGGGTTTTGATCTACCTTTTTTCGAAATTCTTGATAATACTCTTGAGCTTTGTTGTTGCTCTTTTTCTTTTGTTTCAGATATGGATCGTCAACCTCCGAAAGTTCCCTGACTATCTTGTGAACTCTCTGGCCAATCTGGGCCGAAGGACTGGTGTGATCGACCCGTGATAGTTCCTCACATACTTGTTTTACGACTTTCCACCGTTTCTCCTTGTTCATATTTGCGTAATGCGAGGCTTCCATTGCCTGATTTACGTAACACGGTATGCAGTCAAGCTGTATTTTCAAAGGACTTCCTCCTAGTAAATTATCCGAGTGATAGCGCTTTTTGGGCAGGCCTGCTGCCACTTAAGCAAAAAAGAAAAGGTTTCAAACATGGTTCAAGCTTAATCCTGAAGTGGAAAACTTGCTGGTTTATATCGACATGTCTGGTAATCATACTGGTCTATCGACGACATTACACTGGTATTTTGGAAATATTTGCGATTTTCAATTTTAATTACCTTTTTCAAGAACTCTCTGAAACGTCTTAAACGTGTTCTCGGTGGTGGACCTATCCAGGACGGCAAATACGACGTCTTGAAAACCAAATGACTGTTTAGGATCACCGTACAAGTTTTTCTTGAACAATTCGGAGATTTCCTTTGGGCTATTGCCAAATACTCCGCATCCCCAGGCTCCGAGGACCAGGCTTTCATGACCATTGTCCTCAGCTGCCTTCAAGACTTTGTTTATCCTCCTGTTCATTACGGACATCACTTCCGGCAGGTTCTCCGGTTCGTTATTTTCGACAGCGGAGCGGTTGACTGCGGGTGCGGTTAGTATTGAAACGTAGAACGGTGAATCGATGAGTTGGTATTCCTTATCTCGGAATACAGGCACTCGAGGAGAATAAATCATGTAATCTGTATAAAGGGCGGTATTGGACAACTCGTTTTCTCGATAATATTCATTTATCTGAGATATGCAGGCGTAGAGACCTGATTTTCGTGAGAGGCTTTCCTCTTGTGCCCCGCTGCCGTTCAGGAATCCTCCACCTGGATTGCGGGCAGAGGCAAAATTTAATACGAAGGGGTTCTTCTTCCCGGCTTCGATTAAACCTCTTGCAGCTTCCAGAGTGGTTGCGTTCACCACCCTGACCGAAGGTTGAGCCTTTGCTGGGGGTTCGGTCTCCAGTTTTTCTAGTTCCTCCGGGCGATAAAGCTTGGTATTTTCGATGGCAAAATTTAGGACATCTTCGATATCCACTTTGGAGCCAGATTTTGTTCGGTAGTAACCCCGATCTAATATTTCGACTGTTTCTCTCGCTACGCGGACCAGTTTTCTTCTGTTATTCATAAAATCATCGGTCATTATACAAATTGTCTCTGTAAATAGAAAGGGGCAAGCGGTGACTCACCCCCTAATAATCCTGGGTAGCTGGTTTATATTGGAAATTGGGGGGGAGAAGGAAAAGAGCTGTAAGATACTTCGTGACGCTTTACCTGGCTAGAAAGGTTAAGGTTTCTCTGCGTTAAAGTTCTGTTTAATTTGCTTCCTGTTGTTTGGGTGAAAGACTTGGCTTTGAATTACGGCATCCCAAAAATTTACACAAGTACGATACGATCGAAGGAAAATGATTCGACGACAAAGGATATTTGGCTTAACTGATGAAGCTTTTTGTTAAATGTGGAAGATTAGGGCGTAAACTCTACCCTGCAGGCTCTTCGCGTTTTATAATGTCAGGTCTTGGAATAGTTTATAACTTCCATGGCTATTCTCACAATTATAAGCCCCCAGCCCAGCATAACGATAAACCAAAGGACCTTTTTTGCTGCGGATATCATCGATAGAACCCCAAGGAAAATGGTCAGCACTCCGAGGTATCCCAGTGGTTCTTCAAGTTGATTGAGTTTGACGTTCGCTACTTGATCTATCAGGCTTACCAGTCCCTTTCCTATGTATTCCGCGATGGTTTGGAAAAAGGTTAAAATCTTGCCAAGCCAATCGTTTGAATCCACCTCACCGTTAGCATTCTGAGTTAAGGCAGGGGCTCCAACAATTAATAGACCCACCAAAACGACTAAGCTGATTTTAAAAGAGGTTTTCATTTTAACCTCCTCTTTGAATAAATTTTGCTAGCTCCGTCCCCTGACGAGCATCTGGCTTAAAGCATGATAACACAATTAAAGAGTTGGTACAAATCAAAGATTTGGATCTATACTCCTGGGCTCAAGCGACGATTATTTCACGAGAACTTGCTGAGAAAGCCCTAGTTCTTCCCACCTTTACCAGAGGGCGGATATCTCTTTTCGGAGAATTTGGGAATAGATGGATTACGAGACTCGAACTCTAAGCCCGATCATAAGCCAAAGTTTATGCCCATCGGAGTTTATTTCTCCAGGAGTACTTACAGGTATAATTAGCGGGAGAATACCGAATCCGATATACCCTTATTTACGCTGATATTGTAAACTCTGGCAGTTCCACCGTCTGCATCCACCGTAAATGTTTGCCCTTCCATTTCATTCCACGCTGAAACTCTATAGGCAAGATATTGCTCTGACCGGGTCCTCCACATTTGGGTAAAGGCAATGCCAGTAAAGTAAGTCCACTTGTCCGAGGAGAAGTCCTTTACCCACCCTTCGTCCGTGCTGTCCCTTAAGATGATGGTCATTTCGGCTCCGTCCTCTCTCACAGAATCGATACGAAGGTTCTCGTTTTCAGTCCCCGGGTTCTGAACCCTGTATCTGTAAGTGTAATCCTCGCCTTCCCTGGTAACGTCGACCTTGAAGTCGAGGGACTTTAATTCACCCGAGACCGTTGCCTGAGTCTCCGGCTCGTAGGTTTTTTCCGTGTCTTGTTCCGGTAGTGTTTGTTCTGCTGACGGTTCTTCCGTATCTTCAGGGGATAAGGTCCGGGTTCCCGTAAGATTGGAGCCGATAAAGAATACCCCGGCCACCAAACCAGCCACCAATAACAAAAGTAGTACCTTGTTCATGCCCTATACCTCCTTTCTTCAATTATATTAAAGGTTTTTCTATTCTTTGGCAAAGTTTTTTGAGCTTAAGTCAACCAGGGCTATTGGGTCTGGTCTTACAGTGGCATGAGCTGGCCCCGATGCTCGTGGATCCATCGAATTGCTACGTCTAGGTCTTTGCTTTGTTTCTCTGTCTTTATATCCGGGGTTAGGCCCTTTTTATTAACGTTATCTCCATCCGGCGTGAGGTATTTAGCTGTAGATAGCTTGATCTTTAAGTCTCCGCTAATGGTGTGGGTTGTTTGCACCAGTCCTTTCCCGAAACTATTCCGCCCGACCAGAACCCCCATTCCGTGATCCCGGATTGCCCCCGCGACGAGCTCCGAAGCGCTGGCCGTGCCTTTATTAATCAACACCACTAAAGGTAAGTTGGGGATTGTATTTCCCCTGGAGTCAAATTCTGTGACCTCGTCTTTGCCGACGGTTTTTGTTATTATTCCCTCGTCCACGAACTGGCTTGCAA
>JAGXLP010000125.1 GCA_018334615.1 Candidatus Bipolaricaulota bacterium | reverse complement strand
AAGCTTAACCTGCCGGGTAAAGTAAACAAGAAAGCTTTTGTTTGATTTGACCAAGTTAGCCACCTCAATTGAGTGTTGGGTCAATTTTCGGTTGTTAAGCTAAACGTCCTGTTGTTAATGTGTTTTTTTCAAGCACCGTCCCCTGGGGCGGGGTTCTTGACTTAACTCCCTTTCTTGCCTTAGTCGAGGTCTCTTCTCCCCTCAAAGGCCTTCCCCAGGGTAGCTTTGTCCATAAATTCCAGTTCCCGTCCCACGGGGATCCCCTGGGCAATCTGCGTTATTTCGACGTCCAGAGGGCGAAGTTTCTTCACGAGGAACATAGAGGTGGACTCTCCTTCGGTCTTCGGCTCAAGGGCAAGTATTACTTCCCGAACTTCTCCCTTTTTCGCTCGCTCCAGTAAATCATCTATGGCCAGGTCCTCTGGAGAAACATCCTCTATCGGGTTAATCAGCCCACCCAGCACGTGGTACAACCCATCGTACTTCTGAGTAGATTCCAACTTCGTGACATCCCAGGGCCGGCTGACCACACATATCTTTTCTTGATTCCTCCGGGAATCCGCACAGATTTCGCATTTATCGCCAATCGAAAAGTTACCACAAATCTTGCAGCGTTCCACCTCGTCAACCAGATCGATCAACGCATCCGATAGTCGCCTGACGTCCTCCGAATCCCTGGTCAACAAATGAAAGATTAACCGTTCTGCAGTCTTCTGACCAATACCCGGGAGTTTTTTTAGTTCCGTTATGGCCCGATCGAGTGGTTCTATCATAATCCGGGTATGTTTGGAAGATTCATTCCTCCGGTAATATCACCCAGTTCCTCTTCTTTTATCTCTCGCGCTTTTTCCTTCGCATTGTTAACCGCTGCCAGTATCAGATCCTCGAGCATTTCGGAATCGTCCGGATCGATGACTTCCTTCTCGATCTTAATGTCAATAACTTCTTCGTTACCATTTACAACAACCTTCACCATCCCGCCACCGGAGGTGGCTTCTACTTCTTTTTCCGCTAGTTCTTCCTTCTTTTTCTTTAACTCTTCCTGCATCTCCTGAGCTTTTTTCATTATGTTGTTTATATTACCGAAACCTTTCATCGTAAAACCTCCAGAGTTATAATCTTCCTTCCTCTACAACGTTACCGCCAAATTTATCTCTCACCAATTTGGCCTTCTCATCGAGCAAACCAGTTTTTTGTTCCTCTTTTTCCAGATCCTCGTTATATATTATCCGTAATTCATCAACATCGTCAAAGTAATCCTCTATGACGGTTTTTAGATAGGAGAAATTTTTCTTCTCTTCCAGGCTTTCCTTATGAAAGGAAAATTCCCTGCTAAACTCGAGGTAAAGGTCCTGGTTTCGTAAAACGGGGTTCGCTTCTTCCAGAAATGCAGCAATTGATATCTTGTCTTCCTCTATTCCGGTGATCATTTCCTGCCAGGGTTCAGTATTTTTTATCTGCCCGTTTTGCTTGCCGCTTGCGTCCGTCGAACCATTTTCGGAACCTTGCTCCGGTCGACCTTCATTTTGTAAAGTTTCCTCTTCACGGTTTGTATCTTCTCTATCCTCAACTCCCGTTTCGGTCCCCGAGTCGATAGCTTTACGATCCTCGCCAAATTCGGCTACCAGTTCCAGCGTGCCAATTTCCAGCGCAATCCGCTTATGCGAAGAACGCTTTAAGTCATCAGAAGTATCCAGTATTCCCCGGGACAACCCGATCAATTTTTCCATTTCTCGGGGATCGTCGCAGGCCTTAATCCTCGACCGAAGATTTTCCAGTACTTGATCCAGAAAAAGCTCCAGATCCTTCCCTCGGCTCGTCAAATCGTCCAGAAGCTCAAGCAGATTCTCCAGTCTACCATCCACTAAACCGTCAACGTATCTTTCGGTTATTTTACCCTCAACCAGGCCCAGTAATTGAAACAGGTCTTCCTTTTCAAACCGATCACTGGAGCCGGATGATATGATTTGCTCGAGTATAACCAGACCGTCCCGCATTGAACCCCGTGCCTGTGACGAAATCAAGTTTAGTGCCTCGTCGGAAATTTCAACTCCCTCGGAAGAAGCCACGGTTCTTAACCGGCCTTGAATCTCAGTCCGGGAAATTTCCTTGAATTCAAATACCTGACAGCGAGAAACTATGGTAGCGGGAACTTTTTCCGGTTCCGTGGTGGCAAAGATGAATGTAACGTTAGCGGGAGGTTCTTCGATGGTTTTGAGCAGGGCATTAAATGCCTCATTTGTCAGCATGTGGACTTCGTCGATTATGTAAACCTTGTTTTTCAGTTCAGCGGGAGCAAAGTTAACCTCTTCCCTCAACTCCCTAATTCTTCCAATCCGTCGGTTGGATGCACCGTCTATTTCTACGATGTCAAGAGCCGTTCCTTTAGCGATTCTCCGACAGCTGGAACAATTATTACAGGGCTCGCCGTTCTGATTTTCCTCACAATTGATGGCCTTCGCCAGGATCCTTGCAACCGAAGTTTTTCCGGTTCCTCTCGGTCCTGCGAACAGGTAGGCATGGGAAGTTTCGCCTTCTTTGACCGAGTTTCGGAGTATCCGAACTACTCCTTCCTGGCCAATGACTTCCCGAAATTTGGCAGGCCTCCACCTGAGATAAAGCGACCTTGGTCTTTCGGAAGAATTATTCACCCTTACCACCGAATTAACTCATAAGAATCCATAACCCACCTGCCACCATAATCCAGTCCCGCACCAGGTAAGACCTTTTCACCAGGAAAACAGACCAACCGGTAGCACGGGTTACGAATAAATGGGTTTAATTATCTTAAGTCGAGACGAAACTAACGGGCCTCGGATCATAATTACACCGAAAGAGGTCAAGATATTTTAGAATTGATAATAAGTAAGAAATTCTTGAAATTACGACGTAAAACTACTGGTTAATTATTTCCAGGCGCTACCGTGTTCGTCACCGTAAGGTAAAAGTCCCAGGTATCTTGCACTCTTTATAGCTTCCGCCGCTTTCCTCTGATGTTTTTCGCAAAGTTTTGTCGCTCGTCGCGGCAATATCTTTCCCGACCTATTGGTGAAACGCTTTAACTTATTATATTGCTTGTAATCAAGGTCTATATTACCCTCACAGGCCATACACCTATTGGATCTCCTTCTTCCCATGTTTGATTAACCACTCCTTAGAAATTTTAATAACATTTTCTATAAAAATTCTCCGTCAGCCAGTAATGCTGGGGATTAAACCAGCTCAAACCATACCAAACAGTCAACTCGCCACTGGTTCAGTTAACTCCTCGTTCCGAAAAATCTGATACCTGATTACACCTTCTTCAACATTCGACATTTCCGATATATCGTCGACAGTTCCCGAAGAAGCATTAAACTCGACTAAGAGATAAACTCCCTCGTTAACCCCGTTTATCTCGTAAGCTAATCTCTTCTTTCCCCACTCGTCCACGGACTGTACTTCTCCATTTGCACCTTCTATTATCGCCTTCAACCTCTCCTTCTTTTCTTCCAGCCCCTCTTCAGCGTATTCGGGGTCCAGAAGGTACATCACTTCATACCCTTTTAAATTATTCAAGGTTTCACCTCTTTTAGTAGTACCCGAAGGTTTTCACTTATGGGTTAGTGTCCCTTTCTTTTACTATTTTCAATTACATTTGAAGCGTCGACCCAAGTTATTTTTGTTTTAAGCAAAATAATTTCCACCAAAACTTGCCGAGGAGCCCTGTAGCTTGCTGCAGGGAGGAATCGGCTGGTTTACCTCCAGCACTCAATTGAG
>JAGXLP010000124.1 GCA_018334615.1 Candidatus Bipolaricaulota bacterium | reverse complement strand
CGTTTAATCTAACGGTCATGGTGGTTATTGGGCTTCTGGTATTTTCCGGAGCCGGGTTTGCTGATTACGCTTATCAGGAAGACAAATTGCATCCTGAAGTACGCCAGGCGCTTCATGACGTGGATGAAGTAGCTATCACCGGGAGCGGAGATGTTTCAAAAGTCTGGGAACTCCAGGAAAGCCCGGAATCTGTTGATATAGTTTACCTCGGTTCAGGTGCAAAGAGAGGTGATTTCTCAACCTCTCAGTGGAATATACTGAATGATTGGGTAAGTAGTGGCCATACGGTTTGGGTGGATACGTACCGGAATCCAGCGTTCCTGAAGGCCTTTGGATTCTCCCCGCTGTCGGAGATGGACAGCGCAGTAGCAACCAGCACGGGGTTTCATAACGTCTTGACGGACGTCAGTAAAGTTAGTTTAGGACCGGGGTACGAACTGGGCAAGTATGACGTTCCGCTTCTGAAGGTTGATGGCAAGGTCGTAGCTGCACTGAATTATCAGAATAGAGGTGTAATTATCGCGAACGGGTCCATAAACAATGACAAGCATGACGGAAATCGTCTGCTGGCAAATCTATACGAGTTCGGTGCTGGTTATCCTGTTCCTCCCTCAGTACAAAACGGAGGAGGGTTGCCTCCTTCCGGGCCCTCTTCTGTCGAAGTCACTCTCAAAACTGGAGAAGTCTTTACTGGATCCATGGTTACGGATTACTTCCAGTTTCAAACGCCTTATGGTCAATTTAGTTTCCACCAAAACGAGGTCTCCTTTATTGCGGTCGACTCCCGGATGGATTCGATAACGCTTAAGCGTGGTGACCGTTTACTGGGAAACTTATCGGTCCAAATAGTACGGATAAGACAATCTTCGGGTGAAACCAGAACCATAAGTATTCAAAATTTATCCACGATAGTTTGGAGGTAATAGGGTCCATATTTCCGATTTTTGTGTTAGTTATCCTAATCCCGAGAAAAATTCCCAAAAGTCCTGAGGTTTCTTGATTATTGGCTAATTTTGTTTTTCTGTTTATTACTCACACGGAATACCCCGTCCCCTGGGGCGGGGTACTTGATTGACATGAACCAGACAGGTAAATGCAGCACTGCTATATTCAATCTCGAAGAATTTAACGGTTGGATGCAACATAAAACCTCTAAGTGTTTCCCGGTGGAGTCACGAAACCTAAGAAAGTCAACTGGAGGCAAGTTAAAGAGGTTGACAGAACAGTTTTGTAGTTAACAATCTATTACAGTACAGGAGTGGTATAAATGAGTGTAGAAGAGTCAGACCTAAACGTTGACCGACAAGAAATATTCTTCCAGTGGCCCGATAAGCTTATGGGGGCTTTGGACGAGAAATACGTTGCAGGGTTTACCAGCGGAGAAGAAGTTCCATTCAATTTCGCGATACCACAGGGGAGTTTTATGGGGTTGGGCTATGCTGAAGAAGGTCCAGGAAGAGTGGATATATGGGTAAATCCCGAACAAGTTATCTGGATTGAACCCGTCGAAGCAGAAATCAGAAAGATTGGAACCTGAATAAGATTTTCAACAAAGATTCTACCGTTCTCTCTCCCCGAGAACATTTCATTAGAATTATAGACTTGCAAAGATACCACCCCCTGAAAACTAATCGGAGGCCACTAAATCTTTCGCTGGGAAAGAATGAAGCCCTTGAGTGGATTGAGGGGGCAAGGTCTACTCCCTTGCCCCCTCTATTTAACATTTTGACAATCATAAGATTCCAGAAAAACCCCGAAGGAGGCTAAAAAAAGGGGCAAAAACTGGTATCTTGATTATATCGTAATCAGTAAATATGAAAATTCCATGAAGACAGGGTTACTCGCCGACTTGGCCAATTTTAAGTTCCGTCCCCGGGAGAAAGACCCTATCTCCGATCGCTTTCTTTAGAAATTCGGGCAAGCTGTAAAACTGGAGGTTTACCCCCCCCTTTGAAAAGGATCCTAACCTAGAATTGATACCAGGAACACGCCTCCGAATGTCAGAAACACCCCTAGTGCGGACCGGCGGGTGGGACGTTCACGTAATAGGACTATACTGAGCAGAAATGCAAAGAGTGTCATCGATCCCCGAATTGGCGCCAGGAGACTGGCTGGTGCCATCTGCAGGCCGGTAAGCCAGAGGACCCACCCCAGGAAGAAACCGGTGAATGCGGTAAGCATTGCCACTCCGATATCACGCCAGGGATAGTTGAAGCGGAAGTGGTGGTTTTTGGCGAAAAGGGCTACAAGGTTCCAGCTGACTGCGGCGGTAGATACCATAATAAGTAGATAAGAAACAGGGGACATCCCCTGGTTCAGGCAATATTTGGCCGGAACGGTCTCCGTCACGCCCCAAAGGACTCCTGCCCCAAGAGCGGGTAGGGTTCCCCAGAGAGAGTGGTTGGTAGATGGAGTTACACGGCGGGTAACCAAAAAATAGGCTCCCGAAACGACCAAAATAGCCGCTATAAACACGACCGGTCGAGGTCTCTCTCCAAGGAATAGGACGGCGGTAACAACCCCCCAGAATGGGGCAGTGTTAGCTAATGAAGCAGTCTCATGAGCAGAACTTTTCTTTATTGCAAAAAAATAAAGCAAGCTCCCAATAAATGGGTCGATTATTCCACTTAGTATTGCAACTCCTATAAAATTGGGACCAACAAAATGAAACTCCGAGGCAAATAACCCATAGGGTACTATAAATAAAAGAGCGAATAGCGGGCGGAAGGAAGCATAGGATATTAAATCCATCCGCTGTAAGCCGGTTTTAGTCAGAACCTGGGTCAAAGCCCAAAAGATAGCGGCAGCAATAGCAAGAAAGATAGCCAGGGCATTCATAGAGGCACTGTCCCAATTTCAGGATTAGGTAGAGTAACGATTTACCGCGTCCGGTCGTTCTAAAGTTTTGGCGCCAACTTTATTTGCGATTGTTAAAGGTAACGAAAATTGGAGGAGACAGCAAGCTGGATGACAATACTCAGAATAATACACATCTCAATTTTCCTCACCAAAAGAAAAGAGGGGGGATTCATCCCCGGGGGTGCCCTGGGTATTCTCGACAATTCAGCAATAAGGCAAGTTTGTGGCAGAATCTCTTTATTAACCTTAAAATGAACCACTTAAATCCTCAATCTAGCTGGAGATCATTTGAGCTCACAAATTACCCAAATGTTTATATCGGAAATGCCCGGCGGGCGCTCACTTCTGTCTGCAGGACGGCACCTATTCCTTTCCAATTCTCAAATCTCAGAAAAACGAGAACTAAGCTACGGCTCACGTAAACGTCAAAAGCTGGATATATACGAGCCGGTTGAGATTGATGAAGATACGGAAACGGTCGTATTTATCCATGGTGGAGGGTGGGAAACTGGAAACAAAGACGTTCATAAATTTATCGGTCGGTCCTGGGCGCAGAAGAATTTTACCGTTGCAATCCCTAACTATCGACTCGCTCCGGATGCTACGTATCCGGACCAAGTAGAGGATATTGCTGCTGCAGTGAGCTGGCTTCAACACAACTACGACAATTTTACGGGCTCTCTATACCTGGCTGGCCACTCTGCCGGTGCCCATTTGGCGTCTCTCTTTGGTTTTTCAGATCATTGGCGAAAAATTGCCGAATTGGAACTTGAACGGATCCGTGGATTTATACTATTGGCAGGTGTCTATCAATTTTACCCGTTCGAGATTGCAGACCCTCGGGTAAGAAGATTCCTTGGGGAAAAGAGTTATTGGGAAGAGGCGCAGCCCTTCAACCATCTCAAAAAGTC
>JAGXLP010000123.1 GCA_018334615.1 Candidatus Bipolaricaulota bacterium | reverse complement strand
GTTTTTTGAAATTAACCATACTATACTGTATCTTATCAATCTGGTATACTCGGAGGATAGATTGAGGGAGATGGTTTATGTCTCAGGAAGGAACAGAAAAGGAAAACCTGACAGTTTGGACCAAAATAGCGTATGCCGTTGGTGGTTTGGCCAATTCCGTGGGCCCGGGAACCATAGTTGCCTTTTGGTATCTGTTTTTTCTGACTGACGTAGCTCAACTTAACCCCGCTCTGGCCGGAATTACCGTAATATTGGGCGGAGCATGGGATGCAGTCAACGATCCCTTGATAGGTTGGCTTTCTGATCGTACTCGTACTCGGTGGGGGAGACGCCGACCTTATTTACTATTTGGTGCGGTACCTTATGGCATTACGTTTGCCCTGATGTGGGTAGTTCCGCCAATCGAGAATCAGATTCTTTTGTGTCTCTACTTCGCAGCGATCTACATCCTGTTCGATACAGCGGTCACCGTAGTGAGTTGTCCGTATAATGCCCTAGTGCCGGAATTGACCCTTGATTATGACGAGCGAACTTCTGTCACAAGCTATCGTGCATTTGTCTCTATCGTGACCGGACTACTTGCAGCAGTGGGATTCGGATTGGTATTGGATTCGACCTCCAATATACAAATAGCCTTTCTCGGAATGGGAATTTCTTTCGGGTTAATATTTATTCCGACTATATTGGTCTCGTTCTTCGGCACTCACGAGCGAGAGTCATTTCAAAACCAGTCCCTACCCTCCCTCTGGAAAAGCCTGCGGTTTGTCGCGCGCAATCGACCCTGGCGCTATTCACTGGGAATGCATATTTTAAGCTGGATTCCGGTAAATATTGCCTCGGCCGTTTTTGTTTACTACTTGGTTTACTGGATAAATATGCGACCTAGCGAGGCCTCAATGGTGCAGGGGGTGATTTTAGCCAGCGGCGCTCTGTTCATGCCTCTGGTCCTCTGGATGGGACGTCACTGGGAAAAGAAAATCGCCTACATGGTTTCCATAGCTTCCTGGCTTGTCGTGATGCTCAGTATCTTGCTCGTTCCTCAGGGGGCAAAGCCACTGGCCTACCTGGTGGCAATTCTCGTCGGTCCGGGAATCGCTGCTGCCCATGCCTTACCCAGAGCAATGAGTGCAGATACTCTGGACGTAGACCAGTTACAAAGCGGCTTAAGACAGGAAGGAGTTTACGCAGGCCTTGAAGTCTTCGCCCGCAAAATTTCGGTAAAAGTTATTTTAGCAACGGTAGGCCCCATACTTGCCTGGTCTGGTTACGTTCAAAACGCAACGACGCAATCTCCCAGAGCTTTACTGGCTATACGTCTTTTAATCGCAGTTGTACCCTCTATCATTTTAATCATGGCAATTCTACTTGCCTGGAAGTATCCGTTGAGTCGAAATAAACATCGAGACGTTCAGGACCAACTAAGAAGCCAAAATTTACTCGGCCTCGTTAATATCGAGGGAGGAGAGGAGGAATAATTTGAAAGTCGTAAGGGTTACGGAAGGTTCGGAAGTCCGGGACTTCATACGGTTTCCCTACAAGCTTTACAACGAGGGTCTTACGAGGGATTCTCTATGGGCCCCCCCGATGAAAACTGAGATAAAATCGGCCCTCGATCCGGACGAGCACCCCTTTTATAAGGATCCAGATTCGGATGCTCAGGCGTTTATCGTTAAAAGAAACGAAAGTGTCGAAGGGCGTATCATGGTTCTGGAGTCCGGTTCATACAATAGAGAACACCAGGAGGAGACCGGGTTTTTCTATTTTTTTGAGTCCAAAAACGATCAAGAGGTGGCTGACAAACTTTTTGACTCTTGCCGGAGTTGGGCCCGGGAAAGGGACCTGAAAACTTTAACCGGCCCCATGGGTATGCTTGCGGGGGACGGGCACGGTATTTTAGTGGACGGATTTAACCGTAGGCCTGGAATGGGCATGGCATGGAACCCTCCTTACTATAAATCACTGGTCGAAGGCGCGGGTTTTGAGAAACTGGCTGATTCTTTTTCCGCCCGGGCTCTTCTGGATTTTGAAGAAAAAAAGGATAGGTTAGAAAGGCTTTCCAGGGCTGCCGAACGAATTAAGAAGAAAAGCAAGGTCAAAGTCGAATCCTTTGACAGTAAAAAGGAAGTCAAAGATCAGATGGACTGGGTTGTGCCTCAGATGAGCACTTTGTACAACGAATCCTTCAAAAACCTTCCTTATTACCATCCAATGGATGAAGTGAAAATGCGCAGGATTATTAATCGGCTGTTGACGGTAACTAATTCCAGATCAATAAAGTTAATCAAGCTGGCGATACAGGACGATCGTATAGTCGGATTCCTCCTCGCTTATCCAAACATAGTATCGGGACTAAAAAAGGCTCAAGGAGACCTATGGCCACTGGGTTGGCTTTATCTCCAATGGGATCGCAGATTTACCAGGTGGGCGGATGCCAACGGTATCGGGATCCTGCCAGAATTTCAGGGCACGGGTGTCTCAGTCTTACTATATCTGGAATTTTTAAAAACACTTGAGGAAAGCCAATTTGAGAAACTCATCATCAATCAAATATCAGAAAAAAACCACAAAAATCTGAGGGAAATTCAAAAGACTTTTGGTGTAGAATTCGATAGAAAACACCGAATCTACCGTCAGGATCTTTGACTTGTGATTGGCAATAATAGAGCAGCTTCGGTCACTACGGTAGGTATGTTTATTCAGGAGCCCGAGTCCCCGTGCTCGGGCGGTTCTGTCGGCCGTGGCAATCCCTACTGCTCACTAATAAATCAGAGGTGCAAATTCGGACTTAAGTTGTCAATGTGAGTTTCAACTCTTCTCTTATCCAAAAAGCAAAATCTCTAGGAGGATAAAAAGATGGATACAGGTTTAAATAACAAAATCGCAGTAATTACCGGAGCTTCGGGCGGAATCGGAGAGGCAACGGCCCGTGAGTTTGCCCAAGAGGGAACCAAACTCGCTCTTCACGCTCATACCCGGCTGGAGCGGATCGATGACCTGGCCAATGAATTGCCGGTAGATTGTACGACCCATCAAGCAGACCTGACGGACCCGAAAGAAACCAAACAGATGTTCAATCAAATAACATCTCGCCTCGGACCTCCGGACGCTCTTGTGACAAATGCCGGAATTTGGCCCCACGAAGAAGTCCCAATTCAGGACATGTCTCTGGAGCGGTGGCAGAAAACCATTACCACGGATCAAACTTCCGTGTTCCTCTGCAGCAGGGAATACTTCCGAATACTCCAGCAATCCGATCTCGACAGCGCGTCACTGGTTATAGTCGGTTCCACCGCGGCCGTTTTTGGAGAGGAAAACCACGCCGACTACTCCACGGCCAAAGCGGGGATTACTTACGGGCTTACCAGGTCTCTCAAAAACGAAATCGCCCGAATAGCACCACAGGGGAGAGTTAACGCGGTCTGCCCGGGATGGACAAATACGGAAATGGCCGAACCGGAGATTCACGATGCCGAGAAAGTAAAAGAGACATTACAGACGTGGCCACTAAAGTCAATCGGAGAGCCAGAGGAAGTAGCAAGAACCATCGTATTTCTCTCCTCCCCCAGGCTTGCCAGCCATGTAACTGGACAAATACTTACAGTAGCGGGTGGAATGGAAGGCCGGCTTCTCCATCGAAAGTCGGATATAGATCCCTCGGTTGAGTGACACCCAACTATTAATCACGTCGAAAGGCAAGTAAACAGGGAACTCTTCTGGTTTAAAATACCACTAAAGCCCCCTCAAGGCCGAAAGCGCTATAGGCAAAGGAATCGGGGTCA
>JAGXLP010000020.1 GCA_018334615.1 Candidatus Bipolaricaulota bacterium | reverse complement strand
CCTCTTGTATAAAAAGATTTATGTTAGCAATAATTTAGTTGTCTATACTTATATATAGTTTAGTTAGTTGGAACTAGACTAGTGTAAATTAGACGAATTTTCAAGGGAACCGACAATAACGAAACCCCATATGATCAATCCGTTGATTAATTGTTTTGAAGCTTTGTGTTTTTGTGACATTCACCTGTCTACTGGTGATAAAAACCACCTTCCTCAAAAGAGAAGGATCTGAGAACTTGATATACTGCTCGACGATATTATACTGTCCCTTATGACATCAGATAAAACCGCTGCAAAAACGACTCTAAATATAGCTCATAGGGGTGCGAGTAGTATTGCCCCGGAAAATACCCTGATTGCTGCCAGGAAGGCACACCAGTTGGGTGCAGATTGGTGGGAGCTTGACGTTCGGCTGACTCAGGATAAACAACTGGTCGTTATCCATGACGATACCTTAGCAAGGACGACAAATGTAGAGGAAGTATACCCGAATAGAGATAGTTTGAGGGTGGAGGATTTTACGCTTGAAGAAATCAAAAATTTAGATGCGGGAAGTTGGTTTGAGGTGGACGATCCATCCGGTGAAATAGCCCGAGGGAACCTCGCCGGGAGCGACATAGAACGCTACCGGGGGATAAAAGTGCCGACATTGAGGGAAGCTCTGGAGTTAACCAAAAATCTGAACTGGAGGGTTGACCTTGAGGTCAAACTGAGCGAAGCACCAGGAGTCGCAGTGGACGAAAGACCAAAGACTATAACAAAAGGGATTGTCTCACTGGTCGAAGAGTTAGGAATGGATGAAGAAGTGGTTGTTTCGTCATTCGATCATTCGCTGGTAAAATTGGTTGAGGGGTTAAATTCACGGATCCCGGGAGGTATCCTGGTAAAAGAACGCCAGTTGTCCCCGGTTAGGTCTCTTCAGGTAAATGGAGCCAAGTTTTATGGCGTCTCTGGTTCATTACTTACTCGGGTACAGGGTGAGGAAACGTTAAGAAAAATACATGAAGCTGATGACGAATTTGAAGTCCTCGTGTGGACAGTGAACAACTTGGAAAATTTGAAAAAGCTCACCGCGAACCCTCTCGTTGACGGCCTAATAACGGATTACCCTCAGAGGTTGACCAAATTGCTTAACGAGCCTGGCTAGTTATCGTTTTTGGTACTGTGGCGATTTTGTAGCCTTTTGCCCTGGTTCTTATGAATATTTATGTTCTAGTTGAAAAAGATTTAGTTCCCTGTTACCTTAACTTGTGATTATGGCCGATATTCTTGCTGAAGAAAGGAGAAGAAAAATTCTGGATCAGCTGGAAACCGAGGGGACAGTTAAGACTTCTCAGCTTGCCAACCTGTTTTCCGTCTCGGAAGTAACCATTCGCCGGGACCTGGAGGCGTTAAAAGAAGAAGGTAAATTGAAGAAGGTCCACGGCGGGGCCGTGGTCAATGAGAAGAATTTCAAATCCTCTTACCAGGGAGATACCATCACTTTTGAACCTTCATTCCAAGAAAAAAGCAAAGTCAATAAACAAGAGAAGGCTAGAATCGGGAAGGAGGCAGCATCTCTAATTAAAGACGGTAGCTCAGTGTTTATCGGTACAGGCACTACCACCATGCAGATAGTTAAAAACCTCGAGGAAAAACAGGGGCTAACGGTGGTGACGAACTCGCTCAACCATGGTATGGAATTATCAAGAGCCCCTGAAATTGAACTACTCATGACAGGAGGGCAGTTAAGAACTGATACCTCGGCCCTGGTAGGTCCCATTGCCAAGCGTTCTCTTGATGAGATTTATGTTGACACGTTGTTTCTTGGAGTAAACGGTATATCGATCGATCAGGGATGTACGGTTCCCTCGTTGAGAGAGGCTGACATGGCTCGGTGTGTGACCGGGATGGCCAATGAAGTAATAGTTGTCGCCGATTTTTCCAAGTTTGGAAAGGTTAGCCATGCGAAAATTGGTCCGATTGAAGACGTGGATATTATCGTTACCGATTCGGGGCTGGGAGAAGGTTACAGAGAAGCTTTCTCAGAACTGAACCTTGATCTAATCGTGGCTTAACAATCGATAGGGCACGGGAAAACATTTTAGCGCCTGACGGCACTCACCTACTCCAACAAATACCCTGAAACAGAGAAGGGTTTTTCTTTCCCCAATTGGAATTAACTGTTCTTGATTAACATCTAAACCTTCTCTACCTTGAATTCTCGGGACATAAGTTTACTTACTTCTCTGGAAGGTGAGCTGCCCTCGTATATTACACGGTAGAGGCTGTTGGTAATTGGAACAGCGATATCTCGCTCCTCGGCAAGAGAGTGAACTATTTTTGCCGCGTGTACTCCCTCGGCAACCATTTCCATTTCTTCCATGATGTCTTCGGATTTCTCACCTTTACCGAGTCGAACTCCGAACCGCCTGTTCCTGCTGTGTTCGCTTGTACAGGTGGCAACTAAATCCCCCACTCCCGCTAACCCGAAGAACGTTTCCTTGGTAGCTCCCAGGGAATTTCCAAATCTCACCATTTCTGCCAGTCCCCGGGCAATGAGGGTACCTGTTGTGTTATCGCCAAATCCCAGGCCTTGGGCTACACCGGTAGCAACCGCGACGATGTTTTTTATCGCTCCACAGTATTCCACGCCCTTAAGATCGCTGGACAGATATATCCTAAAACTATCAGTGGATAGCCCTTTCTGGATGGTGCTCCCTGGCCCTGTATCTCCGGCTAAAACAACCGCAGTGGGATCGCCGGCTGCCACCTCTTCTGCATGGCTTGGACCCGAAAGTGTGAATATTTTGGCTGATTCGATTTCCTCCGCTAATACCTCGGACATAGTGTTAAACGTCTCTGCTTCCAGCCCTTTTGCCAGGTTGACCAGGTGAACGTTGGTTCCATCGAGGTAGCCGTTTGCACGACGCGCAATTTCTCTCATGGCGAAAGAAGGGACGGCGAAAAATAGTATTTCGGCGTGATTAACTGCTCTGGAAAGACTGCTGGAAACCGTCAGATTTTCCTCCGGCAGACGGTAGCCTGGGAGATACTGTCTGTTTTCCCGAGTTTCGGTTAGCTTTTCTGCTTTTCCCTCCCGTCTTACCCAAAGATACGTTGAATGACCGTTGTTCGCTGTCAAGCGCGCAAACGATGTGCCCCAGCTTCCAGCCCCAATTACTGAGATTTGCATTGGCTAATCCTCCTGAGAAAGTGTAAAAATGGTAGTCCCTTCATTCAATATATTCTGACCGGGTAAGAGTTGGTGAATTGGGTTGCGGGTGATTTGTGGTTCTAAATAAAAGTTCATATCCTTGTATATATTCTATTTGTAGCAAAGAAAACTTATCTTAAGGAGGGTTTATAATGTCGGAAAGAGAAGCTGTGAACATAAACTACCTTTACCAGAAGAAAAAAGAGGGAGAAAAGATCTCCTGGTTGACGGCTTATGATTATCCTACCGCCAGTTTTCAAGAAGAAGCCGGTATAGAAATGATCCTAGTCGGAGATTCGGGAGGAATGACCCTGCTGGGTTATGACTCGACGTTGCCCGTGTCAATGGACGAAATGATGGTCATGACAAAAGCGGTTACCCGGGCAACCGATAAGACTTTCGTCGTCGGTGACATGCCCTACATGAGCTATCAACCCGGAAAAGAAGAAGCAATCAAAAATGCAGGCAGGTTTATGGGAGAATGCGGCACCGACGCGATCAAGCTGGAAGGTGGAAGAAGGATGGCTCCTACTGTAGAGGCAATAGTGGACGCAGGAATACCCGTGATAGGACATATTGGAATGACACCACAATCTGCAGCCCAGCTTGGAGGTTACAAAAGTCAGGGCAGGGACGCCCAATCCGCAAAGGAACTGATCGAAGATGCCAAATCGCTGGAACAGGCCGGAGCCTTTGCAATTCTGCTGGAGGCCGTACCTTCTCGAGTGGCGAAAATGATATACGACCAATCTGATGTCCCTATTTACGGCATAGGGGCGGGGAGTTCGGTGGACGGTCAGTTATTGATCGTCCAGGATATACTGGGGTTATTTGAGTTGTTTAAACCCAGGTTCGTCAAGAGATATGCAAACCTGGGCGAAGAGATGGTAGATGCGTTCAACCAGTACATAGAGGAAGTTAAATCCGGAGAGTTTCCCGGTGAGGAACACTGCTACAAAATTCCGGACGAGGAATTTAGAGAGATTTAGATAGGATTGATATGGTAATAGTTAGACACTAAAGGCCGAGTGGAGATAACTTAGTGATAGGAGTATAACCAAGATATAGGTTATCCGAACCCTGTATGGGACGGGGTTATTGCTTTTTTAAACCAGCGTTAAAAATTGATATATTCCAAATATACCGATATAATATGTTCTAACTACTACATTGAAGTCAAGAACCCCGCACCAAGGTACGGGGCTTTCTCGGCTAATTTTGGTGATACCAAGTTAAGGTCGTGAGGTGAGCATCAATTATTTCGAATAAGCTTCTACGAGTAGATCTTACTGAGAAGACGATTGAAACCGAAATAATATCGGAAGATTGGTTGGAAAAATTTATCGGAGGAAAGGGGCTTGGAGCCGCCCTCCTTCATCATGAAAATCCGCCGAAAGTTGATCCCCTTTCACCTGAGAATAATCTAATCTTTGCCTGGGGGCCTTTTCTTGGGTTAGCTCCTGGAGCTTCAAGGTACTGCGTGGTTACCAAATCACCATTGACGGGGACCTTTCTGGATAGCTACTCTGGAGGACACTTTCCCACCTACTTGAGGTTCAATCTTCCTGAGTATCGGGCGATTGTGTTCACCGGAAAGTCGAAGGACCCGTTAGTCTTAGAGATTGAAAAGGGGAAGCCAAGGTTATTAGACGGGGACGCTTATACCAAGAAAACCACCCGTGAGATGGCGAATCAAAAGGACGATTTTTTGGAAGCTTCAATCGGTCCGGCCGGAGAGAACCTGGTAAAATTCGCTACGGTATCTTCCGATGGGGGAACCCATCACGCCGGTAGAGGCGGAGCCGGAGCCGTCATGGGGGCAAAAAACTTGAAATCAGTTTTTGTCAAGAAAGTGGATAAACCTGAGGCCCTACCGGAACTACCCGAATTACGGAAGGATCAACTTAACTACCTGAGTACCAGTGACAATACAAAGTGGGCGAGGGAAGAAGGAACAATAGGAACGCTTAACCCGATGAACGAAGCAGGTGCCCTACCGACGAGAAATTGGTCTCAAGGAACGTTTGATCAGGCTGAAAACATAAACGATAAAGCGGTTAAGGAGGTAACTGCGAATCGAGAGTCCTGTTATCTTTGTCCCATAGCCTGTGGGTATAACCTGAAGTTTACCCCTGAGACGGGTGACGAGTGGGAGACGAATAAAGGTCCTGAATACGAAACCACGGTCATGAACGGATCCCTGCCTGAGATAGGTGACCTGGAAGATATATCGTGGATAGGTAATCTCTGTGATAGTCTTGGCCTGGATACTATTAGCATGGGTAATGCGATTAGCTGGGCCATGGAATGTTCAGAGAAGGGTTTGATTGATTATCAAATTGACTTCGGGGACGGCGAGAAGGCAGCTAACCTCGTCGATAAAGTAGCTTGTCGAGACGGTATCGGCGACTTGTTGGCCGAAGGCACGAAACATGCTGGTGAGGAGATAGGAGGAAAGGCGAAAGAAGCCGCCGTAGAGGTCAAGGGTTTGGAGTTCCCCTCGTTTGAGCCTCGGGGTTCCTTTAGTATGGCCCTTGCTTATGCGACAAGCGACAGGGGGGCGTGTCATCAGCGGGCCTTTCCTATTGCTACCGATGCGTTAAGCGGGGATCGAGATCCTTACGATACAGAAGGACACGCAGGGGCGATAATACCGGATCAGAACCTCCGAAGTTTGACTTACTCGTTAATTACCTGTGACTTTACGGCTTATAATCTGGAGCAGGTCGAAAACTGGTTAAGAAGCCTTGACTATAATTATTCGAAGGGAGAGTTAAAAAGAACGGGCGAGCGTATCTGGAACCTGACCCGGTTGTTTAACCTGAGGGAGGGTTTTTCTCGAAATGACGATAAGCTGCCCGAAAGAATGAAAAAGCCCTTAAAAGGGGAAGGTCCTGCCGAGGGTAATTATATTAGCGAAGAAGAATTTAAAGAGATGTTGGACCAGTATTATGAATTAAGAGGCTGGGATGAGTCCGGGAGACCAACGCCTGATAAACTAGCCGATTTGGACCTGCAGGACTGGGCATAAACAAATAACCATAAACACATAGGAGGTATAGTAATGTCAGATGGACCATTAAACGGAGAGATCTCCCTGGTTACCGGATCGGGAGCGGGAAACGGGCGAGCCATAGCCAAAAAGCTGGCTCAGATGGGATCCAAAGTTGTGGTAAACGATATAGACAAAGGTAAGGCGGAATCCGTGGGGGAAGAAATAGAAAAAGCCGGAGGTCAGGCCCTGGTAACTGTCGGAGACGCAACCAAACAGGAGGAGGTAAAGAGGGTAGCAAAAGAAGCCAAAGACGAATACGGCCGGGTTGATATACTGGTAAACAACGTAGGACTGTTCGAAGCGATAAAGTTTACCGACATGGAGCTTGAGGACTGGCGCAAGTACATGGCACTCAACCTGGATAGTATGTACCTGTATACCTACGAGTTCCTCTCGGGCATGATAGATCGAGAACACGGAAAGATAGTCAACATATCTTCCGATGCCGGCAAGTCCGGCTACCCGGAACTGGTAGCCTACTCCGCCGCCAAACACGGAGTAGTGGGGTTCACCAGAGCTCTGGCCAAGGAAGTGGCGAGTGATGGTATAAACGTAAACGCCGTCTGCCCCGGATATATAAAGACGGATATGCACTGGGCGTTTTTGGACCAGTGGGCCGAGGCGGCTGGCAAGACCAGCGAAGAGATCGAAGAAGAAGCTATCGCCGGCATTCCTCTCGGCGAGTTTGGCAAGCCTGAATACGTAGCCGAAGTAGTTGGTTTTTTAGTCTCTCCGGCTACGGAATGGATGAGCGGTCAAGCAGTAAATATAAGCGGAGGCCTTGAAACACATTAGCGGAGGTGATAGGTGAACTGCTGAGAGATCTGTTTTCGGCTAGAACAAATTTTTTACTCTAAACAAGGGGGTAAATATGAAAACCAAACTTGCCCATTTACTGATAGTCTCGTTGATTTTCGTTTTCTTGCTCGGTGGTGGGTTTGTTGCTCAGGCAAAAAATCAGAAGGTTAGATTTGGTTATATTAATTGGCCTGGTGTAACTGTAAAGACCCATGTCGCTAGAGCGCTTTTGGAAACAATGGGGTATAATGTGGAGGCTACTCAACTCCAGGTTCCTGCAACTTATAAAGCGTTGTCTACTGGGGATCTCGATGTATTCCTCGGCGGTTGGATTCCTACGATGTTGACCTATCTGGAACCATATTTTGAAGAAGGAACTATTGAAAAACTAGAAGTTAACCTTAACGAAACAGTCTATCGAAATGCGGTACCGAAGTACGTCTGGGATGCCGGTGTTCGATCTTTTGCTGATTTGGACAAGCCCGAATATAGAGACAAATTTGATTTAAATGGAGATGGACAACCCGAGTTTTATGGAATAGAACCGGGAAACGAGGGGAACAAAATTGTCATTGATGCGATAGAAAACGACACCTACGGGCTTGGTGATTGGGACTTCGTGGCGAGTAGTACAGCAGGTATGTTGTCGCAAGTAAAAAAAGCCGCCAAAAACGAGGATTGGATAGTGTTTTTGGGCTGGAAACCTCACTGGATGAACATTGAATGGGACCTAAAGTATTTAAAGGACCCAAAGAGGATCTGGCCCGAGCCCGGTAAGGAGGTAGTCTGGACCCTTTCCAGAGTCGGCTTGGACGAGGATATGCCGGAAGTTTATCAATTCTTTAAGCAATTTAAGGTAACTCCCGCCTGGCAAAGTAACTGGATTTACGAGTATACCTACGAAGAGAATCCGCCCGAAGAAGTTGCAGAAACCTGGATAAAGAACCATTTAGATGTGGTTGATGTCTGGGTTTACGGCGTTGAGACCGTTGATGGAGAGCGGGCACGAGACGTTATAAGAGACAAATACGAATAATCTTTCTAAACAGGGCCTGTCTTCTCTTACCAGGGGACAGGCCTTAATTTTTTCCCTAAACCTTTGTGGTAAATATGTCTATAGTTCAGTGGTATGAAAGTTTTGTGTCCATTTTGAGGACAAAGCTTCCCCTGGATACTGCGGTAGAGGTAACAATTGACTTTTTGACTGAAACTTTAGCGGTTCCACTGGAAGCTTTCTCCGATTTCCTGTTGATAGTTTCGGATTCTCTGGATTTCGCATTGCTTTCGATTCCTCCGTTGCTATTTGTACTTCTAGTTGCCATTTTGATGTGTTATGTTAGAACCTGGAAGTACGGGGTTTTCGCTTTTCTAGCCTTACTTTTAATGTTTAACTTAGGGCTCTGGGAAGCGACCATTATGACTCTATCCCTCGTACTGACAGCTGCGCTCCTGTCCATCATGGTTGGTATCCCGCTGGGAGTGGTGACGGCTCATAGCAAATTGGCTTTTACCATTATCAGGCCGATTTTGGATTTGATGCAGACAATCCCACCTTTTGTCTATCTAATCCCGGCCATGATGTTTTTCGGGTTGGGCAAAGTTCCTGCCGTAGCAGCTACTTTTATCTTTGCCACTCCACCGGCAATTAGGCTGACCAGGTTGGGTTTCGAAGAAATTCCCGACGAAATTATCGAGGCAGCGAGGGCGTTTGGCGCGAACACCTGGCAGATGCTATGGAAGGTAGAGTTCCCGTTAGCCACCTCTTCCATTATGATGGGGATAAATCAGACGATAATGATGTCTCTATCCATGATGGTTATTGCCGCCATGATAGGAGCAAAAGGTTTGGGCCAGGAGGTTTTGCGTTCTTTGTCGTGGATAGATGTAGGTATGGGTTTCGAAGCGGGAATTGGAATCGTCATTTTAGCAATAATAATTGATAGATTGGTAACAGGTTAACCTGTCTTCTGAATTAGCTTAAGTAGGCCGATGTCTCCCTGATTATGGTGTTGTTGATAGGACCACCGATTTAGTTATAATAAGATCATGGAGGTGATAGATTCTTGGCGTTTATTTTAGATAACAATTCTTCCAGACAAACGTTTTAATATGAAAGGAGGTATAAAGAATGAATAACAGCGATAGAACTGAAGAGGAGCAAAATTGGCTCGAGAGAGCGGTAGATAGAAGGCAGTTTTTAAAACTGGGTGCCGGTTCGCTGTTAGGTGCAGTAGCAGGTCTTGGTACTTTTCGGGGCCTTAGTTACGGTCAGAGCAATGAGGTTGCCGTCATTTCTCACAATGACCCGGGTAACCTGGAAAAGTGGAT
Source organism: Candidatus Bipolaricaulota bacterium (assembly GCA_018334615.1). GTDB lineage: Bacteria > Bipolaricaulota > Bipolaricaulia > M55B111 > M55B111 > JAGXLP01. The sequence continues at coordinate 4,374 of JAGXLP010000020.1, read as the reverse complement.
GAGTGCTTTCGAAGAGACTACTGGTTTGAATGCTAACATAATCAACATGTCCTCAGGACCTTCTCTCAGGAGGCTCAGGTCGGAGGCAGAAGCTGGAGATGTAAACCTTGACGTATGGTGGGGTGCCGAAGCCGCCCATTCTGCGATTGCTCAAAAAGAAGGCTTGCTTCGCAGGGTAAAAACTAGCAACACCAGAGCTATCCCGGATAAATATAAGAGTGACGAAAATTACTGGTTCGGATATTCTTTTTGGGCATCAAACACTGCCATAAATAAAAATAGGAGGGAGCGGCTGGGTCTGGATATGCCGGAAAGTTGGCTCGACCTGGAAGATTCCCAGTACAAAAACGAAATCGCCGCTCCGGATCCCAATCAATCCGGTACCGGGTTTTTGTTGGTGGCAAGCTGGATCCAGATATTTGGCTGGGACCGGGCATGGGAGTTTATGGAAAAGCTCGATAAGAACGTCCTCACCTATACAGGTAGTGGATCGACACCGGCTCGCCATGCTGCCTCCGGTGAAGTTACCATAGGTCTTACCTGGGACGAGATAGTTCCGAGATTGATAGATGAAGGTTATCCTCTTACCTGGTGGATTCCCGAGGAGGGCCTGGCTTACAGTTTGGATACGGTACAAGCTGTCAAGGATGGACCTCACCCCTACAACGCTATAACTACTGTCGATTACGCTCTGAGCGAGAAAGCCATGATCTGGTATTCCATGGCTCGTACGGTCATCACTAAACCGGACGTCCCCGAAGACAAACTTAAGACTACGGACACGGTTAAAGAGTGGGTACGTGACGCAAAATTTATTGATTACGATGCAGAAGAAGCGTCAAAACAAAGCGAGAAAATTCTGGAAGAATGGAATGATCGTTTCGCCTAATGCCATACGTCAGTATGGCACGAGCCTCGTTCTAGGTCACATGGTGAGTATCGAAACACTTGGATAATTAAGTTGGTAAAACCCTGTCTTCTTGCTGAAGCCGTAGATTTTGAGGTTTTTAGCTAGGTTATACTGTGGAGTATCCGTAGTTTTCTTCGCGATTGAGTTGAGTCACCCAAGTGGATCAATGTTGCTTATTAGTCGTCGTAGCAAAAGGGGAACCTGACGTTTATTTTTGGATCGTGTGAATTTTCGCTTGGCGAAACTGGTGCCGAAAACAGAGAAGAAGATATTTCTAGCCCTTGGGGGTAAATTCAGGGTCTTTTCTTTCTCAAAAAATGGTCTTTAACCAATTCTATAGATACATTAGAAGAAATACGCTCAACGTTATCCTGCTTTTCCTCCTCGTGACTTTTATCCTATATCCGATGCTGACCGTTTTTCGGAAGAGTTTTATGGTTGACGGGGTATTTTCTGTCGCGAATTACGTAAAGTTCTTTTTAAATTTTAGATACGTACGGATATTACTAAATACCTTTGCGGTTGCGGTCCCGGTAACGGTTATTTCTACTCTTTTCGGCTTCGTTCTTGCCTATTCTGCCGTGCGACTGAAAATTCCGGGAAGCGGTTTATTTAGGCGGCTGGCATTATTTCCCTTGATTATCCCCCCTTTTCTGGCTGCTTTTGGTCTATCTCTTTTCATCGGCAGGAACGGTTTTCTCACCCGGCTTCTAAATCTTTCGTGGAACGTCCATGGTTGGTTGGGGATAGTTATCGTTCAGTCCATTGTATTCATCCCTTATGTATATTTGACGTTGGAGGGTTCCGTTCAATCGCTGGATCCCACAATGGAAGAGGTCTCTCGTGATCTAGGCGCTCAGGAGTTTTACACCTTCCGAAGGGTAACTATGGCCCTGCTTACCCCCTCTCTCCTTAATTCTGCCCTGCTGGTTTTCATACTCTCAATGGCCGACTTTGGTACCCCTATGCTAATTGGAGGACGGTTTAGAGTCCTCTCAGTGTCCATATATGTAGCGATGGTCGGCGCGTTGAGCAGGGTAGGGTGGGCTGCAGTTATGGGGAGCGTGCTTTTATTGCCGTTACTGGGAGTTCTGATCATACGGGATAGATTGATAGGGGAAAAATCTTATATCACCGTTTCCGGATCACGAGCTGCCACCTCCTACCGGGAAACTAGCTGGTATATTAAACTACCGATCACGTTGTTGTTAGGAGTTGTTTCCCTTTTAATCCTGCTCATTATGGGGACTGTTGTGGTTATGTCACTGGTGAAAGTCCCTCTGGTTAACTATACGTTTACTTTCCAGAATTACCCGGAGTTGTTTCAAAGCTTTGTATCCGTCCCGACCTTGTTGAAAAACAGCATACAAATGTCCGCTGTTGCGGCTCTGATCGGTACTGTCGTGGGGCTGGCTATTGCGTACGTGTCCGTTCGTCACGAATCAAAGATCGGTAATTTCCTGGAGTATATCGCCCTGGTTCCATTTGCCATACCGGGGACCGTATTTGGAGTAGGTTATATACTGGCATTTAGTACCGGTTGGATTGCGTTGACCGGAACCTGGTATATTCTTGCGATAAATGTGGCCTTCCATAACCTGCCGGTCGCAGTAATGGCGGGAAAAAATCAACTCCAGCAGATAGATAAGGAGATGGAAGAGGCTGCCCGGGATCTGGGGGCTTCGGGGTTACGAGTTTTTAAGGATATTTTGGCTCCTCTCTGGCGCCCTGCCTTCTACGCGAGCGGTATTTATGTTTTAGTTACGGGAATGAGAACAATTAGCGCTGTGATCTTTCTTGTTACCCCACAATTTAACATCCTGGCAGTAAAGCTATTGGATCTTCTCGAACGCCTACATCTCGATTTAGGAACTCCTCTGGCCGTGGTATTGGTTGCAATTGTATTGTTAATCCAGACTTTGCTCTATCAATTGTCGGGCGAAAAGGGCTTAGGGTTGTAAATTAGGGAAGGAGGTGCTAATTCCCAAGGAAAATGAAAGTAGAAATAAGAAATCTAACGAAACACTTTGGGGACTTAATAGCTGTAGACAGTGTATCACTAACCTTTGAGGATGGAAAGTTAACTACCCTGCTCGGTCCAAGTGGTTGCGGGAAAACCTCAACTTTAAGATGCATTTCCGGTTTCTACGAACCGGACGAAGGGGAGGTCTACCTTGGCGATTCTGTTGTCAATCAAGTACCCCCGCATCGACGGAACGTGGCCACTGTATTTCAAAATTTAGGTATCTTCCCCCATATGACGGTATTCGAAAACGTTGCCTACGGATTGCGGGTGAAGAAGAGGCCCAAAAGTGAAATTCAGGATCGAGCAAATGAGCTACTGCGAATGGTGGGTTTGGGGGATTTGGGAGAAAGGTATCCAAAGCAGTTGAGCGGGGGACAACAGCAGAGAGTTGCCCTGGCCAGGAGTCTAGTGGTCGAGCCAGGGGTACTATTGCTGGATGAACCGTTAAGTGACCTGGATGCCAAACTCAGAGTTGAGATGAGAAAAGAAATAAGGAAGTTACAACTAGAACTAAAAACTACGATGATTTACGTAACCCATGACCAGGAAGAAGCCATGGCTATTTCGGATTACCTGGCCGTAATGAACGAAGGGAAAATCAAGCAGGTCGGTAACCCTGCAGAAATCTATCGCAGACCCGACAACGAATTTACAGCCAGGTTTATCGGAAAGGCAAACTACGTAAATGGACAAATTTTAGCAGTGGAAGAGGAACAAGTATCTATTGACCTCCCGTTTGGAAGTATATTGGCAAAAAGGACAAGCGACGATATTCAAACCGGTGATGAGGTCGGGATAATGTTTAGGCCTACGGAATTTTCAATTACGGATGAAAAGGAAGGGGTAAATGTAATAGCCGGTACCTTAATTACTTCGATGTTTCTTGGATCTCTTATCCGATACGAGGTAGATGTCGGAATGGAAGATAATATAATGGTTGATGTTCCCGAGCCGGAAGCCGATACTCTTTTAACCGAAGGGCAAGAGCTGTTCCTAAGAATTTTACCGGATAGTATTTACTTAATTCCCGTCTAGGGTAAGTTTTCCCTACCTACCCTGGATGTTCTAAACTACCGGAAAACTAGGTGCGAACTGTTTATGGTAGGGTGAGGAACGGGGGCCTCTAATACCCAATAGCTTTATGAAAAAGTGTGACAGTTATACTTTTTTGAGGTGTGAAATCCCTATTGTTGATCAACCGAATCCAATAATTGTGACTCCTTATTCCCGGTCCATTTCCTCGAGTATTTCTACAAAATATTCAAGTGACTCTTTGACGTCGGACAATCTGTATAATTCTAAAATAATTACTTTTTTGTCCCCGTAAGTCGAAATTGTTTTAAAAATTTTTGAGAAATCGATATTGCCCGCGCCCAGTTTCATGTGCCGATCTTCTTTGCCGCCGTTGTCGTGCAGGTGAAAGTGGTCAGGCTCCAGG
>JAGXLP010000122.1 GCA_018334615.1 Candidatus Bipolaricaulota bacterium | reverse complement strand
GAATAGTCAAAAGGAGGTAAGGATGAGGTACTTCCTCAGGAATGGTCGAATCTGGACCAATGACGGTGACTTGATTGATAAAGGAACGATTCTGGTCGAAGGGAACGAGATAAAAGCCGTAAAACCAACCGACGAACTAAAGGTTTCTCCTGGTGGATCGGACGAGGTCCTGAACTGCAAGGGAAAATTGATCATTCCCGGGATGGTTAATGCCCACACTCATCTATACAGCACCCTGGCCCGGGGGCTGCCTCTGCCGGATTACTCCCCCGAGAACCTCTCCGAGGTTTTAACCGGTCTCTGGTGGAAACTGGATAGGAACCTGGACGAGGAGGCGGTGAGAACCAGCGCCCGAATAGGAGGAATGGAGTTAATAAAGAACGGTGTAACTACGATCTTCGATCATCATTCCAGCCCAGGCCATACTGCAGGTAGCCTGAGAGTCATAGAAGAAGAAGTCGTCGAAAAGTTGGGGCTTAGAAGCTCCCTTTGCTACGAAGTGACTGACAGAAATGGGCAGGAGGAGGCTCGCCGGGGAATTCGGGAAAACCTTGACTGGCTAAGTGCGGTTTCAAACAGGGACGACGACCTCACTGCCGGACAATTTGGGCTTCATGCTTCATTTTCTCTATCTTCGGAGACGCTTGAAGAAGTGGGTAGTTACCTCGAGGACCTTGATACGGGTATCCATATTCACCTTGCGGAGGGACGGGAAGATCAGGAGGATTCACTCGGAAAGTACGGAACGAGGGTTGTAAATAGGTTGGATAATTACGGACTCCTGGACGAGAAGTCCGTCCTTGCCCATGGAATTCACCTATCCGAGCCCGAAAAGAAAATTCTGCTGGAAAAAGACTCTTTTCTCGTTCACAACCCTAGATCAAATATGAATAATGGGGCGGGAGTAGCCGACTTAGAGGGGTTGATAAGCAGAGGTCTCCGCGTGGGGCTGGGAAATGATGGATTCGGTTTCAGCATGATCGACGAGTTTCGTGCTGCGCTGTTATTGCAGAAGATATACCACGGTTCTCCAAATATCCTTGGACCCGATGCAGTTGGGGAAACCCTGTTCACGCAGAACTATAACCTGGCCGAGACAGCTTTTGGGATAAAGGTTGGAAAGTTAAAACGGGGATACAAAGCCGACCTTGTCGTGATGGATTATCCCTCACCCACACCGCTGACCGGCGAAAACTTCTTTAGTCATCTTTTTTTCGGAATCTCGGGAAATAATTACGAGGTCGAAACAGTATTTGTCGACGGAAACCCCCTTATGAAGTATTCCAAACTGGTTGGGGTAGAAGAGCGAGAAGAATATCAAAATGCCCGCGAGATCTCGGCCCGGCTCTGGGAAGAATTAAAGGATAACTGACTAACCTCGGCTGAATAATCTCGAACAAACCGCCCGAGCGCGGGGACTCGGGCTACTATGACATTTTATAAGAACCTGGGCCATTTCAATGTTGAAGATTTGAGACGGTATTAATGGAGGTCAATTATGGATATTTCTACTGAATTTGCAGGATTAAAAATGGACAACCCGCTCATGCCCGCTGCCGGCCCTCTTACAGGAAAACCGAGTTTGGTCAAGAGCGTTGCCGAACAGGGAGTCGGGGGTATAGTTACCAAGACGGTTTCCACGGAGGCGGCTGATGTCCCGAAACCGGCAATAGCGAAGCTGGGGGAAGGTGTTTTGAACTGTGAAAAATGGGCGGAAGAACCCCCCTCGCAGTGGATTGACGACTACTACCCGAGGATTAAAAGAGACGTAGATGTGCCGGTCATCGTCAGCCTCGGATATAATCCGGACCAGATAAAAGAACTCTTACCCGAGATAGAACCATTTGCGGATGCTTTTGAACTTTCATCTCACTACCTGGGGAGAGACCCGGAGCCAATCAGAGAAATTGCTTCCGCCGCGTCTGACCTGACCGATAAACCTATTTTTGTGAAACTCTCGCCCCACGTTCCCGATCTGGGGGAGTTCGCCAGCGCTGCCGTGGACGGTGGAGCCAGTGGTATTGTGGCGATTAACTCTGTCGGACCCGGTCTGGAAATAGATCTGGAAACGCTAAGATCTCCTCTGGGAAGCGAGGACGGATACGGTTGGCTTTCCGGCCCGCCGATAAAACCCCTGGCACTCCAGGCGGTAAACGAAATTTATAACTCGGTTGAAGTTCCGGTGATCGGAGTTGGAGGAATAGCCTCCGCTCATGATCTTCTGCAGTTCGTCGCCGCTGGCGCTTCAGCAACGCAGATGCTCTCCCACGCGATATCGGAGGGTAAGGAGAGGTACTCTGAGATAATTAAAAATATTCCAGAAGAGCTGGAAAGACTGGGAACCGAAACCCTTTCCGAATTAGTCGGGAAGTACGATAATTCCAGGTAGAACGCCTACAATTGTGTTAGAAACCGAAAGAATTAAGAAGCTTAATGGAGAAAGCGAAGCGAAAGGGGAATACGTTCTATACTGGGTGCAGGCATCCCAGCGAGCTGAATCCAACCAGGCACTCCAGCTTGCGATCAATCGGGCAAATGAGCTGGGCCTCCCGGTAGTTACCTACTTCGGCCTTACCGACGATTTTCCCGAGGGGAATCTCCGTCATTACACCTTTATGATCGAAGGGTTAAGAGAGACGAAAGAAACTCTGGCCAACCGTGGAATCGCATTGCTAATCGGGCAGGAGGAACCACCAGAAGGAGTGGTAAATCTGGCGGCTGAAGCTTCACTTGTTGTGGTAGACAGAGGGTATCTGAGGATACAAAGGCGCTGGCGGAGAGAAGTCGCTGACAGTATAGAGGTCCCTCTAATTCAGGTGGAAGGGGACGTCGTGGTACCTGTGGAAGTGACCAGTGAAAAAGAAGAATACGCGGCCAGAACAATTCGCCCCAAGATAAACGATAAGCTTGAAAAATTTTCCAACCCCCCCAGTGATACTGATCCAGATATTTCTTCCACCGACTACGACTTTTCTTTCGAAGAAATTGAATTGGACGAGATCTTGAAGGGTCTGGATATTGACAGAACCGTGAAACCCGTCCGATCCTACACTGGAGGAACCAAGGAAGCGAAACGCCTTCTCGATGAATTTATCAAGGACAAGCTGGACAATTACGAGGAAATGAGCAACGACCCGACGAAAGATTCCCTGTCTCATATGAGTCCCTATCTACATTTTGGCCAAATATCACCAATCTACGTCGCGAGTAGGATTATGGATACGGAGAGCCCCGGAGTAGATGAGTACCTGGAGCAGCTGGTGGTACGTCGGGAATTGAGCATGAACTTTGTCTATTACAATCAAAGCTATGACGAATTTCCCTCTTTTTTGCCCGATTGGGCTATGGAAACGCTTATGGATCACAGAAACGACTCCCGAGAGTATATCTATTCCCGGGATGAATTCGAAAGCGCAGAAACCCACGATCCCTACTGGAACGCGGCCCAGAAGGAGATGAATCTTACCGGCAAAACTCATGGTTATATGAGGATGTATTGGGGGAAGAAGATCCTGGAATGGACCCCGGACCCGGAGACCGGATATGAAATAACCCTTTATTTGAATAATAAGTACGAACTGGACGGTCGGGATCCGAATGGGTTCACCGGGGTTGCCTGGTGCTACGGGAAGCACGACCGCGCCTGGAAGGAACGAGAAATCTTCGGGAAGGTCAGATACATGAATGCCGCGGGGCTGGAGCGAAAATTTGACGCGGAGAAATACGTCGAGAAAATAAGCGCCCTGGAAACGGAGACGGAGGAACCTTACGATGGATAGAACAATTCGATAGAAACTACCCGGGTCCT
>JAGXLP010000121.1 GCA_018334615.1 Candidatus Bipolaricaulota bacterium | reverse complement strand
AAGGGTAAGTTCCATCACGTGGTTGAAGTTCGCGAGTAAGAAAGACTTATCTCAACTGGTCTTCCCAGCTCTCGTTCAACTGACCTGTCTATAGCCCGGACTAGATCTTGAACGTATGATTCTGCCTGATATTCCACGGAAATCGCCACGATCTTTTCGAAAAAGAGCCCCTTTTTCTCCACTTCAAAGGAACTGATTTTCACCCCTGCATCACGCAACCTTTTCTTGGTTAACTCCTTCAAATTTGCAATCGTCCGAGTTTGCTTCCTCATTTCCCAGGTAGTAAAAGCCAGGAGAGTTGCAATTACGAGTAAAAGCGTGATTAAAATAAATATCCGGCTCTTGGTTGCTTTTTCCGCTCCTTGCTGTTCGAACCATCTTCCGGGCTTGTAGCCCTGTATCCACAGTGTAAAGGTTCCGGCTAGGTTTATACTTACCATATTGATCAACAACAAAATTGCCGAACTAACGCCTATTTTAAAATTTAGGGTAGAAATGCCTATTCCAGCGGCCGCTGCCGGAGGAAGCAAAGCAACAGCAATCATCACCCCGACAAGGGCCGAATTAATTCCGGCCGTAAGTGAAAAGGCTCCGGCTAGTCCGGAACCCAGGGCAACGATCAGGCTGAGAAGACCCGGGTGTATCTGGTTGGTGATCTGATTTAACGAGAGTAGATCCAGCTTGGGTGGCAGGAGTACTGCTAAGGCCAACCTTGTAAATACGACGCTGGTAGAAATCGCGAGCAGGATTCCTAGAGCCTGCTTTTTGATTCCGCTGTAAAATAAGGATTGGTCATTTATCACCGTTCCAACGCAACTCGTCATTGCTGGTCCAATCAGAGGAGCTATCACCATCGATCCCACTACAATTGCCGCGTTGTCCAGAAGTATTCCAGCGGTGGCAATTAACGATGCGGCAAGCAGCAACAGGTAATAGGTTGAAGAAGAAGGCGATAAGTTTTTGGCGCTGGCTTTTAGTTCCTGCCTGGCAACTTTGCTTTCGTCCTTTTCTTCTGATTCCTCGTAACGTTTCTTTAACTCCTCGAATTCCTTGGCAACTATGGCTTCCGCCTTGGTTACTACCGTAAAACCGTCCTTCTCCAGGCCGGTGTCTCTGAGTTCGTCAAGTATTTCTTCTACGCCCTCCTTCGGTATAGGGAAGAAGAGAACGTCGCTGTACTTCCTCTGAGAGGTTTCGGGGCTGATTACGTAATCTATTCCCTTTTCGGTAAGGATATCGGTTACTACCTCTTTCTTTCCCTCCGGAATTATTGCTTGAATCAATCGCATGGATTATTCAACCCCGTGTTATATTGAAAGTTACAGGAAATAGATCCAACTCTTCTATGAATCATCTAGTATCCTGACTGGCTGTGCATTACACTTATACCAATCTTTTGAGAAGAGTATATTGTCAACCAGTTTTGTTGAGCTTTCGATAAGAAACATAGGTATAAGCTCATTAAGCCAAAAAACTGACCACCCTATTTTGACTAACATGGTGGTTTTCTGCAACCATTGTGGGTCAGGGGAATTTGCTTCTTGTCGCTGTTGGTTTAACTGTAAAACCTGGTTTTGGTACAATATTCTACCATCATTAAAATTCCGAATTATATCCAATTGGAGGTAATACGATGGAAGATAGCAACCCTGAAAAACCAACTGAATTGTCGATTGATTACCCGCAGAGGAAACTGGATCGACTTACCACCTTTTTTCGTCCGATCGTAGCAATTCCCATATTGATCATATTTGGGGTACTCACCGGTACCCACTTCTTCTGGGAGCAGGGTCCCTGGGCCTGGGAATGGTACCTGGGAACATCTTTTGTGGTAGCTCCTACTGCTTTGATGATAATTTTTCAACAAAAGTATCCCCGATGGTGGTTTGATTGGAATCTAAATCTGGCTCGGTTTGCCACGAGGATCTTTTCCTACATGGCCCTATTAACTGATAATTATCCCTCCACGGACGAGGAGCAGGGGGTCCACCTGAATCTACACTATCCCGACGTCTCTTCGGAATTAAATCGGTGGATGCCTATCGTAAAATGGTTTCTTGCCATTCCACATTACATAGTGCTTTTCTTTTTAAATACGGCGGCAACTATGGTGATTATATTGGCGTGGTTTTCCATTTTATTTACCGGACGATACCCGAAGAAACTGTTTAACTTCGTCGTGGAAGTTTTCCACTGGAATCTTCGGATTGTTGCGTACGCTTTCCTCATGATAACCGACGAGTACCCGACGTTTAGCTTCACTGGCTGGGAGAATCCCGATTCTGTGGAAAAAGGAGGTCAAGAATGAGCGCAGGTAAAGTATTTCTTATAGTTGTCTCTGTTTTAATTTTCTTCATTGGGGTGGGTTTGGTTGTCGGTGGCGGTGCGTTGATGTGGTCCAATAATTTTCTTAGAGACTCTGAAGGATATTACAGCACCAGGACTGTGGATATTGAGCGTGATAGTTACGGGATAACAACCTATCCGGCTCATATAAATTTTGGCCCGGGCTGGGTTTTCAACTGGTCCGATCTGGTCAAGGTCAAGCTCTCGGCTTCCGATAATAAAGGAAAAGGGACTTTTATTGGTATAGCGGAAGAAGAAAAGCTCATGGACTATTTATCCGGTGTAGCCTACGACGAGATTACGAAATTTGATATGGATTACCCCTTCGGGTCAACCAAGATAGACTACCGGGAATTCCCCGGGGAAGCGCCGGATGAAGTTCCGGAAAACAAGGATTTCTGGGCCGCTTCCAAGGCTGGTGGCGGCAAGCAGGTTTTGCGCTGGGGGATAGAAGAGGGGACCTACTCCATTGCAGTTATGAATCAGGATGCTTCACGAGGTCTGGATATTAGTGGCTCGATCGGAGTAAAAATTCCGGTAATGGGAGGACTCGGGATTGGTTTGGCTGTCGGGGGATTAGTTGCTTTGCTCTTATCTTTTTTCCTTGTCTACATTGCAGTATCTCGATCCCGGATCTCAGAGGATTAACGAGTCAATTCTTGTTTGGACGGTTTCCGGTGATTGTGTCCACCAGTTTTATCAATTGCCGGGCCGTTCTATTTAATATACCGCCCGGTCGGCCGGGTTTAGGAATGTTTTTTCTGATTTTCCCCCAAAAACCGGGAAAGTAAATAACGTTAAGCAAAATAGCCAGGAGGAATACGCCCAGAAGGTAACTCAACCTCGAGGCGTAATTGCCCCAGGTTAGCAACAGGCCTATTTCGTCCATGAATAGGCCCAGGCCTGTGCCAAATATTATCGCCAATTTTTCTCGCTGGATCTTTGGTGAGCCTACAATCGCCGACCAGCCCGCAAAAACTATTAGAAGGACTCCAAAGTAGAAATGGTGAATATGGTGACCGAATAAGATTATATTTCTTCCGACGTGGAACAGGGGTTTGTATGTGCCCTCTTTGACCAGTAAGGCGATCTCGCTCCCCGCAGATCCGGCAATGATGACCATTAATCGGATGAACAGGAAAGAAATCAGGTAAGATGCCGCGATTAAGAATGGGGCCTTTTTATGCTCTTGTGGTAAAATGATTAACCCCTCACCGGGAGATACCTCTTTGGAATATTGTTATAACCGGATCCATCAGAGCTGTCTCTGGATTTGGCTCGACAATCTTGCCAGGGTTCCCTCTGGATAGCGGGTTAACTTTCTCTTTCAGTATCTTTTCCCCTGGTGCTTTTACCAAAACTTGCCGAGAAAGCCCCGCAGCTTACTGCGGGTATGAATCGGCTAGTTTTTGGTCCAGCACTCACTTGAGGAGACAAACTTGGTTAAAAAGGTCCTACTAATTTCAGGTCAACTTAACCCAAACA
>JAGXLP010000019.1 GCA_018334615.1 Candidatus Bipolaricaulota bacterium | reverse complement strand
GATTTCTGGAGTGCCTTAACGGAAATTCGTGACGAATTCGACAAAAACTTTGTCGTCCTTCAGATACCCATAATTGAGGACGGTGAGTTCGTTGGGTACGTTGACGTTCTGGAGGAAGAGGGAGTTTATTTCGACGGTGAAACCAAAGAAGTACCCGATAAACTGGAAGACGAGTTGAGCGAAGAAAGGGAAAACCTCCTGGAAGCTTTGGCCGAACAGGACGACGAATTGATGATGAAGTATCTTGAAGAAGAAGAGATCACCGAGGAGGATACGGATAAAGCGCTCGAATCAGGTTTTAAGTCGGATGAATTTTCCCCGGTTTTTGTTTCTTCCGTAGAGGAAGGATCGGGGGTGGAGCCCCTGCTGGAGAAGTTGGGCAATCTAGTTCCCGAGTTCGATAAAGATTCCGGTGGAAGATCCGATTTACTGGTGTTTAACAAGCTTTCCGACCCGTACATGGGCAAACTGTCTTTTGTAAAGGTTTACGGAGAAGAGCTAAAAGAGGATTCTTCCCTGCGTAATCTCCGGGATGGACGAGAAGTGGATGTAACTGACATATACAGGTACCACGGCGGCGATCAGGAAAAGGTACATTCCGCGAAAAAAGGAGATATAGTAGCACTGGGTAAGCTGGAGGAAATAGCTTTAGGTGATACTTTAACCGGAACCGGAGACCAGGAGATAGACTTTGTCGATTTTCCGAATCCGGTTTATCATAGGGCGGTAAAGCCAAAAAGCAGAGAAGACGAGTCGAAGATGAGTACCGCATTGAAGGAATTAGTCGCCAACAAGGCCACAATAGGCTACTACAGGGACGAAGTTACTGAAGAGATGATACTGTCCGGTATGGGAGTCAATCACCTAAACATATTTAAAGAAAGGTTGAAAAGCGGGTTCAACGTGGAAATCGATACAACTGAACCCAAAGTCCCTTACAAACAGAGTATCGCAAAAAAAGCCGACACGAAGTATCGGCACAAAAAGCAATCCGGAGGTAGAGGACAATACGGAGAGGTATATTTGAAGTTGACCCCTCTGAAGCGAGGCTCGGGCTTTGAATTCGTAAACGAGATCAAGGGTGGCAACATCCCGACTCAGTTTATTCCCGGAGTGGAAAAAGGAATAGAAGAAGCTCTGGACGATGAATACCCCATAACGGACGTTCGAGCTACCGTATACGACGGAGATCATCATCCGGTTGATTCTTCGGAAATGGCGTTCAAAATAGCCGGCAGGGAAGCCTGTAAGAAAGCTGTAGAACAGGCAGGAGCGATTTTGCTGGAACCAATTATGAAGGTAAAGGTAACTACCCCCGGTGACTATACCGGAGACATCATTAGCGATCTTAACGGTAGGCGGGGAAGGATTCTGGGATCGGATACGTCCGAAGGTTATACAGAGATCGATGCGGAGGTGCCGCAGGCAGAGGTAATGAATTACGCGACCAGGCTAAAATCGTTGACCCAGGCTAAAGCTACGTTTCAAATGGAATTCATCAAATATAAGAAGGTTCCCGGGAACATCGCTTCGGACATCCTTGGTCGGTGAAATTAGATGTTAGTTAAAGAATTTCTCCAGGAAAATCCTGCATCTGCTCTCGAAGGGCGATCGGTTTTAGAGACCAAGGAGCTAATGGAGGAAAATAATTTTCGAATTATCTTTGTAGTGGACGAAGAAGATGAGCTCGTTGGTTTTCTAACTTACGACTCCATAAAGGAAAAATCAGGGGATCAGCCCATAGATAACTTCGTTTCTCGTTCAACTCTTCACGCCGAAGAGACGGATACTATTGACAAGGCCGTAAGCATTATTAGGGAATATAGTTTGATGGTTTTGCCGGTGGTCGACTCCGACAGGAAACTGGTCGGTGTTCTTACTCCCGGAAAGTTGTTCGAAAAGTTTTCGGATCTCCTGAACTTTGGCGAAGGAGGGTTCTGGATAACCCTTTCCTGCGAGGGCCCTGGAGACGTTCAAAAGATCCTCACCGTTCTTGACGAGGAGGGAGTTGACCTGCTTAGCCTGCTTAACGCCGGGGAAAACGGCGACAAAGAGTTAGTTATGAAGGTAGGAGAAGTGGAAGACGCTGAAGGATTGAAAAGGTCTCTGATGGAGGTGCTCTAGTTTGGAAAGCTTTGCTGTCGAGACTTCCTCCCGGGAGGAATTAAAGGACGTTACGTCAAAAGTGAAAGAGATTTTAAAGGATAATGGGGTTGAGAACGGTGTTTGTACCTTATACGTTCCTCATACGACAGCCGCAATCACCATAAATGAGTCCGCGGATCCCGATGTGAAAAAGGATATTGTTGACAAACTATCGGAATTAGTTCCGAGGGGCAAAGGCTACCGACACAGAGAGGGAAACGCCGACTCTCATATTAAATCAACTCTTGTTGGAAACTCGGCCCGTATTCTTATTCAGAACGGAAAATTGCAGCTAGGAACGTGGCAGGGTATCTTCTTTGCCGAGTTCGATGGCCCCAGATCAAGGAAGATTTGGATGGATTGGGGCTGATCAAGAGCCATTGACATTCAGAAGCCATTTCGGTAAAATTCTCCTGCTCAAAGCCGGTGTAGCTCAATCGGCAGAGCAGTCGACTTGTAATCGACAGGTTGCCAGTTCGACTCTGGCCGCCGGCTCCAGAGTCATTTTAGCTCGGTTTTGTATTTGTACAAGTTAGCTGGGTTTTTGTAGTTTCACTGATTGGCGAATTTTATTGCTTAAGGCCAGGAGGGGTACCGAAGCGGCCAAACGGAGCGGACTGTAAATCCGTTGGCAGGTGCCTTCGGGGGTTCAAATCCCTCCCCCTCCACCATCCTTTTGTTCAATCTTTGACCGTTCCTATGGTTGAGACGGTTAAAGTTTTGTAATATCATTTTATAATTTAGAGGTGCCCGTGTAGTTCAGTCGGTAGAACATCCCGTTGGTAATGGGAAGGTCGCCGGTTCAATTCCGGCCGCGGGCTCCAGATTGGGATTTTTCTATCGCTATTTGTCTGAATAGCTGGCAGGAATAAAGTTTTATCTTAATTCAAATTTTAGGAGGTACACGATGGCAAAAGAACATTTCGAGCGGGATAAACCGCACCTGAATATTGGGACGATTGGACATATCGATCACGGGAAAACCACCCTTACTTCTGCCATAACTAAGGTTTTGGCGAACCAGGGGATGGCGGAGAGCAAGGAATTTAACGATATTGACAATGCTCCGGAAGAGCAGGAAAGAGGTATAACTATCGCGGTCAGACACGTAGAGTACGAGACCGAAAACAGGCATTATGCTCACATAGATGCTCCCGGACACGCGGATTACGTAAAGAATATGATTACCGGCGCGGCCCAGATGGATGGAGCCGTACTGGTGGTATCCGCTGCGGATGGTCCGATGCCTCAGACACGTGAACACGTTCTATTAGCTCGTCAGGTGGGAGTACCCGCAATGATGGTTTTTCTAAATAAGACGGACATGGTCGATGACCCCGACCTAATAGATCTTGTGGAAATGGAAGTGAGGGAACTTCTCAATGAATACGACTTCCCGGGCGACGAAGTTCCGATTATAAGGGGATCTGCGCTTCAGGCAATGGAGAGCGATGGCGACCCTGAATCTGAGGTAAATCAACCGATAATGGAACTGGTAGAAACCCTGGATAGCTACGTTCCGCTTCCCGATCGGGATGAAGATAAGCCTTTCTTGATGCCGGTTGAGGACGTGTTTTCCATAAAAGGCAGGGGTACGGTTGCTACCGGTAGAGTTGAACGTGGCAAGGTTACACCTCAGTCCGAAATCGAGATCGTTGGTTTACATGGAGATATCGTCCAGACAGTCGCTACCAGCCTGGAGATGTTTAATAAGACTATGGATGAAGCAATCGCCGGAGACAACGTGGGTGTATTGTTGCGAGGTATAGATAAGGAAGAGATTGAGCGAGGTCAGGTATTGGCCGAGCCTGGGAGTATTACCCCTCACACCAAGTTCAACGCCGAAGTGTACGTACTAAGCAAAGACGAAGGAGGAAGACACACTCCGTTTTTCGACGGCTATAAACCTCAGTTTTACTTTAGGACTACAGATGTTACGGGTACAATTGAGTTACCAGAGGACGTTGAAATGGTCATGCCAGGAGATAACGTAACGTTAGAAGGGACTTTGATTGACCATATTGCTATGGAAGAAGGCCTGAGGTTTGCTATTCGTGAGGGTGGAAAAACTGTAGGAGCGGGAGTTGTAACGGAAATAATTGAGTAAAGGGACTGATATTATCGATGCATAAAGAACAGGTGATTCTGGTCTGCAGCGAATGTGGAAGACATAATTATCACACCGTTAAGAATCCCCGAAACGATAAGGACAAACTGGAGATGAGGAAGCACTGTAAGTGGTGTGATTCTCATACAGTTCACAAGGAAAAGTAGACTTATCTCGATATTTACAGGCCCGTAGCTCAATTGGCAGAGCGCCGGACTCCAAATCCGAAGGCTGGGGGTTCAAGTCCTCCCGGGCCTGCCAGAGTAACACTGAGGTGTTATTAATTTGAACTTGTTTAACAAGGTTAGTTCTTTTTTACGGAATGTTAGGGCGGAAATAAAAAAGGTGAGTTGGCCTTCCCAGACTGAAGTAATAACGATGACCATTTTGATACTTGGAATGGTCATATTGCTGTCAGGTTATATTGGTGGTGTAGACTTGTTCTACAAGCAAATTATCCAACGGATCTTATCTTTGTAACTACCGCTTGAACTTTCTCAATTGATGCTAATCGAAGTCAATCCCCCGAAACGAGGAGTAAGTGGTGCACTATGAAAAAGTGGTACGCAATCCAGACTTACGCCGGGTCCGAGCTGAAAGTCAAAAAGGAAATAGAAAGGCGAATCGAGAGTCGGGGATTGGAGAATAAGGTAGAGAGTTTCAAGGAGAACGGAAAGCGGGAGTATTGTGTAGTTCCCATTGAGGAAGTCATCACGTCGAGAAGTCGCCGCGGGAAGTCCAACGAATACCGGATACCTTATAGTTACGATCTTCTTGTTGAATCGAACGAGCGGTTATCCAGAGGAGACTCTATTGGACGGAAGAAGCCAAAGCATCTGGATTGGGATTGTGTGGTAACAGAGGTTGAGCCTCTGCAGAGAGTTATCGTGGAAATGACCAACCGGACAGAGGAAACCTATCTAATTCCGACTGACAAACGAATTAGGCGCGATATACGTAAAGGAGAAAAGATAAGGTCGGGTGTTCCTCTGACTTCCGACAAAGAGGAAAAGTTTGTCGTAAGCGTGAAAGGTAAGATAGCACTGCGGGATAAAGTTAAACGGATCGAGTTCATGCTGGAAGATGGTTCAGAGAAAGAGATGATTGTTCCTGAAAGGTGTCTGGTGAGGCTAAAAGAGGGTGACGAGTTTGAGGAAGGGGACAAAATAGAACAAGAGGACGTAATTAAATCTCGCTCCTCCGGGATGGTTAAGGTAAAAGAGTACAAAGACAAACGGGTTGTAACGGTACAGCCGGTGGAGAAACGAAGACTTTTCCCCGGTTACGTTTTCGTGAAGATGGATCTGCCGGAAGAAGAGATGATAGATCTCGTAGACGATATAAGAGGTGCTGTAAGGTTCGTCGGTTCCCGTTACCATCCTATCCCGATCAGAGGAAAGGAAATGAAGGTAGTGAAACGACTTGCGGGGATGATAGAAGCGCCTACAGCTCCGAGTACCCCGAGGATAGAGGTTGACTTTGATGTTGGGGAGGTTGTTGAAATAGTGGAAGGTCCGTTTGCCGACTTTACCGGAGAAATTACCGCTATTGACAAAGAGGCTGAAGAGGTAACGGTAAACGTAAAGATCTTTGGTCGAGAAACTCCGGTAGACATTGGTTTTGAAGGAATAGAGAAAATATAGGGAGGAATTGAATAATTATGGCTAAAAGAGTAGAAACTACCCTGAAATTACAGATACCTGCCGGGCAGGCCGACCCTTCGCCACCTGTTGGACCCGCTTTGGGTGAGCATAAGGTCAATATAATGGATTTTTGTAATAAGTTTAACGCGGAAACTTCCGACAATGAGCCCGGGGTATTGATTCCCGTAGATATTACGATATATACGGATAAAAGCTTTGATTTTGAGGTAAAAGAGCCCCCTGCCTCGGAGTTGATAAAAAAAGCTGCCGGTATAGATAGTGGATCGGGGCAGCCAAACATGGAAAAGGTCGGGAAGATTACCGAGGAACAGCTGGAAAGAGTGGCGAAAAAGAAATTACCCGACTTGAATACCTATAAGCTGGAATCCGCCAAGAATATTATAAAAGGAACGGCAAGAAGCATGGGGGTAGAGGTGGTTGAGTCGTGAACAGGAGATACGAGGCAGTTGCCGAGAAGGTCGATCCCGAGGAATTATACCCTTTGGAAGACGGAATAGAACTTGTCAGAGAGGTTGCTACCGCGGAGTTTGACGAAACGATAGAAGTAGCCTTCAATATAGGAGTTAATCCGTCTCAGACCATGGTCAGGGGGAGTATCGTTCTCCCTAACGGGACGGGAAAAGAGGTCAAGGTTTTGGCATTTGCAAAGGGTGAAGCCCGCCGCGAAGCGGAGGAAGCAGGTGCAGATTTCCTGGGAGACGAGGAAAAAGTTGAGGAAATAGAGGATGGGTGGCTCGAATTTGATGAAGTAGTGTCCACACCCGGCATGATGAGCGTTATTGGTCGTCTGGGACGCATCCTGGGCCCCAGAGGAATGATGCCTTCGCCTAAATCTAATACCGTCTCTGAAGATATTGGCGAAGCGGTTTCCAGGCTGAAAAAAGGCCAGGTGGAGTTTAGGACGGATAAATATGGTGTAGTCCACGTTCCAATTGGAAAGTCCTCATTTTCCACCCCCGAGTTGCGGGAGAACTTGATCGAGCTAGCCAAGTCCATTTACGATCAGCGGCCGGAAGAAGGGATTCAGGGAAGATACATTCAAAAAGTCACAGTATCTCCGACTATGGGACCCGGTTTGAAACTATCCGTCGATGAATTGCGAGAAAGGGTTTATGAGAGAAAAGTTTAACAGATTGATAGAAGAAGTTATTACTGGTTAACCCCCTTAAGGAGTGAAAAATGGTCACGGAAGCCAAGCAACAAGAAGTAGAAGAACTAAGAGACAAATTTGATCGCGCCGTAGGTCTGGTGTTATCCGATTACCGAGGCATATCAGCCAACGATTTAAACGAGTTGCGGGAAGCGTTTACTAAGGAAGAAGTCGAGTACAGAGTTGTCAAGAATACGCTAGCGGCTATAGCTGCTGAAGAAGCGGGTTTGGAGGATTTCCCGAAACTTTTGGACGGACCAATAGCAATGGCCGTCGGATATGACGACCCGGTGTTGCCGTTTAAGATCTCCTCCAAAATGGAAAAGGAATACGAAGCTTTTTCTAATAAAGGTGGGGTTATCGAAGGGGATTTGGTTGTACCCGAAGAGGTTGAGACCATTTCTAACCTTTCCTCCAAGGAAGAGTTACTGGCAAATCTTGCAGCCGGACTTAAATCCCCGGTTCAGAAGTTAGCTTACGTTTTGAAGACCAAACTGAAGGATTTAACCGTCGTTTTGAAACAATTGCGTGAACAAAAGGAAGAGTAGTTTAATCTTGGGTAAATATTATTTTTTTGAATTTTTAACAAGTTACACAGGAGGTTTATTATGGACACAGAAGAAATCGTAGAGTCGGTTGGAGATATGACGATTAAGGAGTTGACCGAACTAGTTGAAGCAATTGAAGATGAATTTGACGTTTCCGCCGAGGCTGCCGCACCGGTAGCAGCTGCACCCCAGGGAGGAGCTGGTGGTGACGGAGGAGAAGCGGAAGAAGCTGAAGCCATTGATCTGGTCCTGACAAATGCGGGCCAGAAGAAAATTAAGGTCATTAAGGAGCTCAAAGAAATCACTGGCAAGGGTTTGAAGGAATGTAAATCTATGGTTGATGATCTCCCCAACCCGGTACAGGAAGGACTGGAAGAAGAAGAAGCGGAAAAACTCAAGAAACAGCTCGAGGAACTGGGAGCTGAAGTGGAACTAAGGTAAGCGCTTGTCGTCTTTATTCATCTTGATTCATCTTGCACTGGGAGGGATACAGTTTGAGGGAAAGAAAGGATTTTAGTTTTTATGGCGAAGCAATTGAGCCTCCATATTTATTGGAAGACCAGAAGAGCTCCTATGATAGGTTTTTGACGGAGGGCCTTGAGGAGATCTTCGATGAAATATCTCCCGTTGAAGCCAGTAGCAGGACGGATTTTAAGCTGGAATTTACTTCACCAAAGCTGGGCGAGCTGCGGGGGGGTGTAGAGGACTGCGCCGACAAGGACCTTACTTACAATAGACCTTTGCGGATAACCGCCCGCCTTTTTGACGGTGACGAAAACCCGGTGCTGGAAAATGAAATTTACGTGGCCGACGTCCCGGTTATGACACCAAAAGGGACGTTCTTGATCAACGGTTCGGAAAACGTATTGGTCAACGAACTGGCACGGGCTCCGGGAGTATATATAACGGCGGAGAGAAACAATCAATTTCGGGCTCATATTCTGCCCGATTACGGAGCCTGGCTAGAATTAGTACTCGATGACAACAGGAAGAGACTCCATGCGAATCTGGACAGAGAAGCCAAAGTTCCGATAACTGTCTTCCTTCGAGTTCTGGGGATGGATCGAGAGGATATTTATGAGAATTATAGCTTTGAACTGGAATCGGTAAACCAGAGTAACCTGAGACGTTATGTGGGTTATACCTTTGGGAAGGACGTAAGCAGGGGTTCCGAGGTCTTATTCGAGGCAGGGGAGACCTTACGAGAAGAAGATGTAGAAGTGATATTAGACGAAGCGACAAATGAATCAATAAGCTTCCTTAACGAATACGTCGGTAATACGCTTGAACGGGACGATTTCCAGACCAAAGAAGAAGCTGTTAAGTTTATCTATGGAAAGTTGAGGCCGACGGGAAGGGTCTCGACGACCAAAATGGAGAACTATATCAAGGGGTTGTTCTTTGACGAGGAAAACTATCTTCTTTCCGAGGTTGGGAGGTTTAAGGCTAACAGCAAGCTGGGGCTGGATGAGGATACGTTGGCTCTTACCAAAAACGACATTTTTCGCTCGTTGGAATTACTCCTGCAGGTACCGGACAACCCGGAAATTCTGGATGAGAAGGACCACCTGGCAAACAAGGTGGTTAACCTGCCGGGTAAGGCAGCTAGGTCAGCGTTTGAACGGGGATTAAATAGGGTTGTTAGAACGGTTGAAGACAAACTTTCCAAGTTCAGTCTGGACGATGACGATACCCTGCGGGACCTCGTTCCTACCAGACCGATCCAATCATCTCTGAACCAGTTCTTCTACACCGGAAGATTTTCGCAATTCCTGGAGGAGACCAATGCCCTGGCAGAGCTAACCCACAAGAGAAGGCTAAATGCCCTTGGTGGTGGGTTGAGTCAGAGAAGGGCAAAACTGGAGGTCCGGGATGTTCATCCATCTCATTACTCCAGAATCTGCCCTATAGAAACTCCGGAAGGCCAGAATATAGGTTTGATTACCTCGCTGGCAAACTATGCAAAGGTCAACGAATATGGATTCCTGGAGGCACCCTACAGAAAAGTAGAAGATGGCAAGGTTACGGGTGAAATTGAATACCTGATGGCCGGTGAAGAGGAGCAGTTTAGGATTGCCCCCTCGACGACGAAAATAGATGATGACGGCCGCCTTTCCGAAGAGAGAGTCGAGATCAGGACCGGAAAGGAAAATATCAGGCTGGGATCACCGGAAGAGGTCGATTACGTTGGAGTTTCTCCCAAGGCAATAGTTGGAGCCTCTGCCTCGTTGATCCCTTTTCTTGAGCATGATGATGCAAATAGAGCCCTAATGGGTGCCAATATGCAGCGCCAGTCTGTGCCAATTATCAATTCCGAGGCTCCCCTGGTTGGAACGGGAATGGAACAGAAAGCCGCTAAAGACTCTGGCATGTTGGTGGTGGCAGAGGAATCCGGTGAGGTCGTATACGTTGACGCTAATGAGATAAAGGTAGAAACAGATAGCGGAGATACTAATGCTTACAGTCTAAAAACGTTTACACGGTCCAACCAGGATACTCTTGTACATCAGAGACCTCTGGTCTCTGAGGGGGATGAGATTACCCAGGGAAGCATATTGGCGGATGGTTCGACGAGCGATCAGGGAGAGCTTGCTCTTGGAAGAAACTTACGGGTTGCCTTCATGCCGTTTGAAGGATACAACTACGAAGATGCTATAGTGGTCTCGGAACGTCTTGTAAAAGAAGATTTACTGGATTCAATTCATATAGAAGAGTTCGAGGTTAAAGCGGAGGAGACAAAGCTCGGGCCGGAGGAGATCACGGCCGATATCCCGAATATAAGCAAGGAAGACCTCAAAAACCTGGATTCTCGAGGTATAATAAGGGAAGGAACAGAGGTGGAGACCGGTGACGTCCTTGTAGGTAAGATAACACCCAAAGGGGAATCGGAACCGAGCCCCGAAGAAAAGATATTCCGTTCTATATTTGGCGAGCAGGCTAGAAACGTCAAAGATTCGTCCCTACAGCTCCCACCGACAGCCGGTAAAGGAAAGGTAATCAGGGTTAAGAAGTTCTCCCGGGAAAGGGGTCACGAGCTCGATACGGGGGTAAACGAACTGGTAAAGGTATACGTCGCAACGAAAAAGAAGATCTCCATCGGCGATAAGCTTGCTGGCCGGCACGGTAATAAAGGTGTAATTGCGAAGATCTTACCGGAAGAAGATATGCCTTTCATGCCGGACGGAACACCTATAGATGTATTGTTAAATCCACTTGGCGTTCCTTCCAGAATGAATCTGGGTCAGGTATTTGAAACTCACCTTGGTTGGTTGTCTGCCCTTAAGGGAGAACACGTCAACACTCCGGTGTTCGATGGAGCGAAAGAGGACGAAATCCTGGAGGAGTTGCAGAAGGAGCAAGTCAAACACGAGTTGGACGAAGGAGCAAATGAGGACGGGAAGGTCGTACTGCGGGATGGTAGAACCGGAGAACCGTTCGATAGGCCAATTACCGTGGGCTACATGTATCTTCTCAAACTGGAACATATAGCCGATGAAAAGCTTCACGCAAGATCCACGGGCCCTTACGCGTTGATAACCCAGCAACCTCTCGGTGGTAAAGCTCAATTTGGTGGGCAGCGATTTGGGGAAATGGAGGTCTGGGCACTGGAGGCATATGGAGCTGCCAGTACTCTCCAGGAGATGTTGACGTTAAAGTCCGATGACATCCAGGGAAGAACAAAGCTTTACAAGGCAATCCTCAAGAACGAGGAAATGCCCAAACCGGGAATTCCCGAATCATTCAAGGTGCTGGTTAGAGAATTAAGGAGCCTTGGACTTAGCCCGAAAGCGCTGGATGCCGAGGGCAATGAGCTCAACTTATCATGAGGACGGAGATACGGTAAAGGAAGTCTCTGCGGGGATTATTACGCTTAAAAAGGCTTCCGGGGATCGAAGATATCTGCTTCTTCGTCACGAAAACGGGGGACACTGGAGCTTTCCGAAAGGCCATCTGGAAGAAGGAGAGACGGCCAAAGAGGCTGCGGTCAGGGAATTATACGAAGAAACCAGGTTGGAAGTATTTGAGTTTGTTAATGGATTTCGCCGGGAAATTAATTATAGCTACAAGAGGGAAGGAAGAAAGGTAGCAAAATCCGTCATATATTTTTTGGCTTTTGTTCCCCGGGATCTGGAGGTAAATCTTTCTCCCGAACACCTTGACTTCATTTGGTTACCTTACCGGGAAGCTCGCAAAAGGCTGACTTACGGTAATGACCAGAGGTTACTGGACCGGGCCGAGGTAAAGTTAAAGAAGGGATGCTATAGTTATGAAGGCTGAAACTCCGGAGGGTATTACCCTCATCCGTAACGGTTTGTTCGATAATGGAGATTACGGTTCTACTTACCTGGTTGGCCACGACCAGCTTGCCCTAGTCGACCCCGGTACCTCTTATTCCGTTCCTGTATTGCTTGAGTGGTTTGAGGAACACTCCCTGTCGCTTTCGAATCTGAAATATATTCTTTTAACTCATATACACCTTGATCACGCCGGTGCGGCAGGCCATCTGGTAGAAAAGCTACCTAACCTAAAAGTCTACCTCCATCGAAAAGGAGCGCCCCACTTGCGCGATCCAGCCGAACTTCTGGAGAGTGTGAGAGAGGCCACCGGTGATAGATTTAGTGAGTACGGAGAGTTTAAACCAATTCCCGAAGAGAACCTGGAAACCATAGGGGGAGAGAAGACCTTTAATATAGGTTCAAAAGAAATAGTTGCCTTTCCCACACCAGGTCACGCCCCTCATCATCTTGCCTATTATGATAATGAAACGGGAGGACTTTTCCCCGGTGATAGTGCGGGGCTATACCTTGGGGGACGGCTGATACCTTCCACCCCGCCTCCAACGTTCAACCTGGAAAAGAGCCTGGATAGCTTGACCAGGATGAAGGAGTCGAATCCGTCAATTTTGCTTTATCCCCATTTTGGACCGGGAGAAAATCCCGGCGAGTTAATAGATGACTATAAACGAAAACTTCGGGATTGGGTAGAACAGGTTGACAAACTCCGCTCGCGGTACGAGGAGGAAGAGAAACTGGTTACCGAAATTATTGAAACCAAAAGGGACTGGATCAGGAACGGGTTTTCCGTGGAGGAGTTGAAGATGAATATTAGAGGTGTACTGAAATACTTCTCCTGGCGCGAAGATGACCAAAAATAGGTACGCCAGTGTTGCAGTCTTTCGCCCGATTCCCTCCACTTTCGAGTATACTGTTCCTCGTAATTTAGCAAATAGCGTTGAAGAAGGTACGATCTGTCTCGTCCCGTTCCGCGAGGAGCTGGAGCGAGGAATCGTGCTTGACGTAAACCTCGAACCATCTTACGAGGGTCCGCGTAAACCGATCAAGGAGATCATTTCCCACCAACCCCTGCAGAAATCCCTGATTGAATTGGCCAGGTGGTTATCCTATAGCACGCTCACCCCGCTTGGACAGGTCTTTAACCGAATGATTCCCCCTGATACTACCTCTGTTCCCCGCTCCGTGAAAAAGATCAAGTTGGAAAAATCATTTGGAGAAGTCCACGAGTATATCGAGGGTAATGAAAAGAAAGCTCCAAAACAAGCAGAACTTCTTGAGTGCCTGTTATCGGCGGATGAACCGATTATAAAGAAGGAACTCCTAAAACGGGCGAATAGCTCCAGTTCGCCGCTCCGCGCCCTGCAGGATAAGGGAATTGTCGGGGAAATCTCCCGCCCGGAGATAGAAAAGAGGGAGGCCGTCTTTATCGATAAGACGGAAAGAGACTTCCCTGATCTCGTCTCGTCGATAAAAAAGGACATAGACGAGTTGCCGGGATCTTTTGGAAAATATGCTACCTACGAAACCGGTGATGAACGCCTTGCTATCTATTTGGAAATAGTGAGGTCAATAACCGCCGGGTCCGGGACGGTGCTGATTCTTGCCCCCAGCGTGATCCGAGCGGAGGAACTAACTGAGTTAATCGGGGAGAGTTTGGACCTGGTTACTTTATCCTACCATAGTGATCTCACGGGAGGAGAACTCTCTCAACGCTGGAACCTTGCCCGAACAGGCGAAGTAGACGTATTTGTTGGTGTTTTGAGTGCGGCTTATCTACCCGTCTCCCCGCTGGGAGGCATTATCGTCGAGGGTGAAGGAAACAGGAACTACGAGTTGAAGGAGCAGGACCCCAAGGGTAATCTGGTAGAAACTTCTCTAAAGAGAGCTGAGCTGGAGGACGTTCCAGTAATTCTCGGAGGATCAAGCCCCTCCGTTCGTTCGTACTTGCGGCTAAAACAGGGGGAGTTCTGCCAGCTGGGACAAAACTTTCCGTCCGGGTTAGACCGATCGGCTAATTTGTCCACTGAAGTAACTACGCGGCAATCCGGAGAGGATGGCTTAAGTGAAGGCCTCCGCCGGGCCCTAAAGCGTAACTATGACGAAGGAGGCTCCGCCGTTATTATCGGTGAGAAGACAGGAGCTTCGAGTGCTGCTATTTGTGAGAATTGTGACCAGGTTATTCGCTGC
>JAGXLP010000018.1 GCA_018334615.1 Candidatus Bipolaricaulota bacterium | reverse complement strand
CACGATAAATTCACCGATAGAGAAGGAGTATACGAAAAAGCTTTTTCCGCCCTGGAGAAGGCGATAGAACAAGGATTTCGGGTGACGACAAATACAACGATATTCAAGGCAAGCGACCCGGAAGACCTGCACGAGCTTTTCCGCAGATTAACCGAGGCCGGCGTGGAAGGCATTATGCTTGCTCCAGGATATAATTACGCATCAGTCGACAGGAGCGCGGAGCAACATTTTCTAGAGAGAAAGGAATCAAAAGAAGTTTTTCGCAAGATACTGGATCCGAAAAAAGTGGAAGACTTTCCACTATACAACACCCCGTTATTCCTGGATTTTCTCCGGGGTAAGAGAGAACTGGACTGTACAGCCTGGGCTTCCCCTACTTATACGGTAAGGGGCTGGAGAAAACCCTGCTACGTCCTGGCCGACGAGCACGTAGACTCAATTGACGAGATCCTGGCGGAGGAGCTCTGGGAAGAATTTGGTCCCGGGAACGACCGCAGGTGTAACAGCTGTATGATCCATTCGGGCTACGACACGGCAGGGATAATAGATTCTTTACGGAGTACCGAAGGTATGGTCGACATAGTTAAGAGTGCGGTGCCGGAAAAATTCAAGAACATTCTATCCAGACCTAATTAGTTTCGATGCTATTCGTAGTAGCCTCGATGAAAGTAGAGCTGGAGGGGATCTTCGGACTGGACAGATCTCTTAGCCATTGGGACCAATGTAAGTTCGGTTACACGGGAATAGGGAGGGAAAACGTGGAAAAAGCATTTTCGGAATGGAAATTTTGGCCAGAAGCCGAGGGAATTTTGTCTGTGGGATTTGTCGGCTCGATAGATCCGAATATAACTCCGGGTGATCTATGTTTGATCGATAAAATTCAAACCAGTGGGGAAAGCCGACAATTACGTTCCGAAGAACGGCTTCAGAAACAGGCCCGAAAGGCTATCAAGGGTGATTTCCATTCTTGCAACCTTATAACTCTCGAGGATACCGCGCAAGGCCCGGGAGAAAAACGTTCACTGGAGAACCTGGACAGTTCGATAATCGATCGAGAAACGTACTGGATTGCGAAAATGGCAGACGGAGAAGATGTTCCTTTCCTTGGATTGAGGGCTGTCTTTGACGGTATTGATCAAAACCTGCCCCCTGCAACCTGTTACGATGAGAATTCGGGAAAAGTTTCCCCGTTACAGATGTTTAGCTGGCTGGTTAGAAACCCCATAAGGATAGGTGAGCTGCCTCAGCTGGGCTGGAACAGCCTGAAGGCAAGGCGAGGGCTTACCAATTCAATCAACCAGGTAATACCCAGCTTGATCGGTGATTAACGTGAAATTTCTCGTAACCGGTGCCAACGGATTCGTGGGGAGCAACCTGGTAAAAACTCTAGTGGAAGAGGGTCACGAGGTCAGAGGAATGGTTAGAGAAACCAGCAACACAGTAAACATAGACGATCTGGAAATCGAGACGGTGGTTGGTGACATCCGTAATCCGGACGAAGTTGCAAACGCAATTCAAGGAGTAGACGGTGTATTTCATACCGCCGCGCTGTATAGCTTCTGGGCTCCAAGATACGGGGATTTTTACGATACTAATGTCGAGGGGACGAAAAACGTACTGGAAGCTTCACTGGATGAGGGAGTCGAAAGGTTGGTTCTAACCAGTACGGCTTCTCTACTTGCCCACTCAAATGATAACAGGAGTCTCCCGAAGTCCACGGACCAGCTACCAAGCGATTACAAGATAACCAAGTATTTCGCTGAAAGACAGGCACTGGAATTCGAGGATCGGACCGAACTCGACGTCCTTATTGCAAGCCCGACTGTTCCCGTTGGACCAGGAGACCTCGGCCCGACACCGACCGGTAGGTTAATTCTGGAATTTCTGAATGGAAAGATGAAGGGTTTGATAGATATGCACTTCAACCTCGTGGACGTCGAGGACGTCGCGACCGGCCATCTTCTTGCAATGCAGAAGGGCAAATCGGGCAAAAGGTACGTACTGGGGAACAAAAATACGAGCCTTTCGGAAGTCATTTCCTTACTGTCACGATTGACCGGATTATCCGAACCTCGATTTGAAATACCTTATTCTCTCGCTCTAACAGCTGCCTGGATTGATGAATTTTTTGAAGGTTTTCTGTTAAACCGCAGACCAACCATACCTATTTCTGCGATTCATTCTACAAGGGTTGATGAACGAATCGATCCGTCGCCGTGGATAGAAGAACTCGGGATGCCCAAAACCCCCATGCTAAAATCACTAAAGAAATCGGTAAATTGGTTTTCCGAAAACGGTTACTTAAAGAACAAAGGGGAGTTGAATTGATAAAAAGAAAGCAAACCAAAACCGTAGAAGTAGGTAATATTAATATCGGTGGGAACAACCCCATTGTTGTTCAATCCATGACCAATACCCCGACAACGGATGTGGATGTGACGCTTGAGCAAATCGACGGTCTGGCCGACCGTGGCTGTGAACTGGTCAGGGTTGGGGTTCCGGATAGCAAGTCGGCAGAATCCCTGCCGGAGATAGTCAGCCGCAGTCCGGTTCCTATAGTCGCGGATATCCACTATTCTCCGGAGCTGGCCCTCAGGTCAATTGACGGAGGTGTGGCCAAGCTAAGGTTGAACCCGGGAAATATTACCGACGAAGGTGCAATTAGGGAAATTGCAAGTTCGGCAAAAAGTAAGTCCGTCCCGATTCGAGTCGGGGTTAATTCGGGCTCGCTCGATAGAGAAATAGTTGAGAAATACGGGAGAACTCCCGAAGCCATGGTCGTAAGTGCGCAAAAAGAGTTAGAGCTCCTGGAAAGCCAGGGTTTCGAGGACATTTTGGTTTCACTTAAATCCAGCGAGGTAAACACCACGATAGAAGCAAACGAGAAATTTTCCGAAAAATACGACTACCCCCTTCACCTGGGAGTCACTGAGGCGGGGGGAGGTAGGAGCGGGATAGTTAAATCCGCTATAGGCATAGGAACGCTTCTACGAAAAGGAATAGGTGACACAATAAGGGTTTCTCTCACTGCGGATCCTCGCGAAGAGGTAGATGTTGCTTACGATATTCTAGGATCACTGGGAATCCGGAACCGCGGTATAGATATAGTTTCCTGTCCGACCTGTGCGAGGACCGAAATTGACGTTCAGCGAGCCGGAAGGGAGCTGGAGAAACGACTCGGAGAGGTGAGTGCAACGCTTAAGATCGCTTTGATGGGTTGCTCGGTCAACGGGATAGGGGAAGCGGGCTCGTCACACCTGGGAATAGTGGGGACCGCAAAAGGAGGAGTGTTGTACGTAGACGGTAAGCAGGAAGATCTCATCTCCTCGTCCAATACCCAAGACCTGGTCGACAGGGTGGAGGAAAGGATCAGAGGTTACCTGGAGGAAAGAGATTAGTATGGAAATTCTGAAGGCCGATTTATTCGGGTTTTGTTTCGGAGTTAGGAGAGCTGTTGACATCGTCGAAGAGAAGCTTGAAGAGAGCGAAAAGATAGATACTCTGGGCCCGATAGTCCATAACCCAAATGTAGTCAGAGATCTTTCGGAGGAAGGAGCGGAAGTCGTTAACTCTCTGGACGAAGTTAACACGGATTCGGTCATTATCACCGCACACGGTGCAGGCAGGGGGGTCCACAAAGAGATCGACCAAAAGGGGTTAAATTTAATCGATACCACGTGCCCAATCGTAAAAGCTGCACAGGAAACGGCAGAAGATTTGGTTCAGGAAGGCTATCAAGTCGTAATTTACGGGGAAAATGACCATACGGAAGTCAGAAATATACTGGGCTGGCTCGACGGCAAGGGAATAGCAATCTTGGATCCTGCGGAAGAAGTACCAATACCGGACGGAAGAGTCGCCCTGCTGTCACAGACCACCAAAGGGAAGAAGTACTTTTTCGATTTCGCGGCGGACTTCCTCCAGGCGAACAGAGATCAATTGGAGGACGTTAAAATTGTCGACACGACTTGCGGAGAAACCAGGCGGAGGTACGAGGCGGCTGAGAGACTGGCCGAACAGGTCGATTTAATTCTGGTTGTTGGCGGCAAAAATTCAGCCAACACGAGAAAATTGGCCGAAGTTGCTGCAAATACTGGAATAGAAACTCACCACATTAAAGACGAAACGGAAATAAAACGAAGCTGGGTCGAGGGAGTGGAGAAAGTGGGTATTACCGCAGGTGCTTCCACTCCTCAATCTGCTGTTTCCTCAGTGGAGGAAACGCTAAAAAAGTTCCATCAATCTTAGCTATTGAAAGGAGGTCATCTAGGATGTTGACTTCGATATCTACCGAAGTCCTTAAAATTCAGACGACGAAAGCGCCCGAATTTATTGATATTACCGACGAGGTAGTAAAATTCGTAGAAGGGATGGAGATAAATTCGGGAGCATTAGTTATTTACAGCCGACACACTACGGCAGCAGTTAGGATCAACGAAAACGAAACTTTACTGAAGAAAGATATGGCAGAGTTCCTGAATCAAGTCGCACCCGAGGAAGACTACTACAGGCATAACGACTTCTCAATTCGAACGGAAAATATGACGGAAGACGAAGTCCCAAACGGACATGCCCATTGCCAGTCTCTTGGCCTGGGGGCAAGTGAGACGATACCCGTGATAAACGGGGAGTTGCAGCTTGGAAACTGGCAAAGAGTCTTCCTGATAGAGCTGGATCACGCCAGAGAAAGAGAGGTCATACTGCAGGTCCTGGGCGGTTAGTTCGGCTCTCTTAGGTTTATCCAGGAGAAATAACCTCTCGAATTATTCACTCAAGGGTGTTTTTGTCGGTGAAATTGGCTGAAGTCAGTCCTGAATTATACGAGAAAGACGTAACTGTAGAAGAAGCGTACGAGGAATGCAAGAAAATAAGCCTTAGTCACTACGAAAACTTTACCGTCGTCAGTCGGCTGCTGCCGAGGGAGAAGAAGAAATACATTTACGCACTTTACGCTTTCAGTCGTTACACTGACGACCTGGGTGACGAACTAGAAGAGGGAAACCTGGAAGCTCTTGACCGGTGGGAAGAGGAATTAAGGAGGGTTTTTCAAGAGGATAAACCGCGAAATTCAATCCTGGTCGCTCTGCGCGATACGGTAGAGAGTCATTCGCTTACGCTCGAGCCGTTCAGGAAAATCATCGAGGCAAACAGGATGGATCAAAGAAAAAAATCCTATCAAACATACGAAGAACTGCTCCATTACTGTGATCATTCAGCAAACCCGGTTGGAAGGATATTTTTAGCCATATTCGGGTATAACGATATTAAGAGAAAGGAGTTATCGGATAAAACCTGCACCGGTCTGCAGCTAACAAATTTCTGGCAGGACGTGGACAGGGACGAGAAGATCGGAAGGGTCTATTTACCGGTTGAGGACATGAAAAGGTTTGATTATTCTCGGGAAAAACTTGAAAACCGTATTTATAACGAAGAGTTCGTGAAATTGATGGAATTTGAGGTCGAACGGGCCCGTGGTTTACTGACCGAGGGTATGAACCTGGTCCCTTTGCTGGATAAACGGATTAGGATGGACGTACGACTGTTTAACGAGGGAGGTCTTCGGGTTCTGGACAAGATTGAATGGGAGGATTACGACGTCCTCCATAAGAGACCTACTTTATCCAAAGGAGAAAAAGTCTGGTTATTTCTTTCAAACTTGCTAAAGTGGCCGGTAAGGGGGCTTGCTCGTGAAGAACCGGCCTGAGGGGGTTATACACCAAGACGAAACTCCGAAAGAGTATTGTAAAAAGATCACAAAAGAAAGGGCGAAGAATTTTTACTGGGCAATTATCCTGTTGCCAAAAGAGAAGCGTTCGGCGGTTTATTCTATTTATACTTTTGCCCGGCGGTGT
Source organism: Candidatus Bipolaricaulota bacterium (assembly GCA_018334615.1). Lineage (GTDB taxonomy): Bacteria > Bipolaricaulota > Bipolaricaulia > M55B111 > M55B111 > JAGXLP01. The sequence continues at coordinate 8,341 of JAGXLP010000018.1, read as the reverse complement.
GATGATATTGCCGATAGTAATTGGGAAGTATCCAGAAAGAAAGACAGGCTACACGAGGTACGGGAAAACCTTGATCGGCTCTACCGAAAAAATCCCCGGGGGAAATTGTACGAAGCCCTGTCTACTACCGTTGAAAATTATTCAATTCCTCAAACCTATTTCGATCAACTGATCCGGGGTGTGGAGATGGATCTCGTCAACCACAGCTATTCTACTTTCGACGATTTAAAGGTTTATTGTTTTCGGGTGGCATCCGTGGTGGGACTATCACTTATCGAGGTCTTTGGGTATTCCGATAGCATTGCAAAAAAATACGCTATAGATCTGGGAATCGGCATGCAACTAACTAATATCATAAGAGACGTTGCGGAAGACTACCGAAGAGACAGGATATATATTCCCGAGGAGGATCTCGAGGAATTTAACTGTGATTTCTCGGAAATCCACTCTTCCGGAACTGACCCCCAATTTAAGAATTTGATGGACTACCAGGCAAACAGAGCCAGGGATTATTTTAACTCCGGAAAAGAACTATTCTCATATCTATCTCCCAGATCGCGAGCTTGCCCCGCCGGGTTATACGGCGTCTATTCCACTTTACTTGATAAAATGGAGAATTCCGGCTGGAATATCTGGGACCAGCGGGCCGAATTGAGTACTTTGAAAAAAATCAGCGCGGTGCTGAGCCAATGGTTGACGAGCCTGAATCCGCAGTAATAATAGGGGGCGGCCTTGCCGGTCTTGCTGCAGAGGTGGGAATCCTTGCCGGAGGATTTAAAGGCAAATTAACTTTATTGGAAAAAGGGCCTTCCCTCGGAGGACGTACAAACTCCCTCGACTACAGGGGGCGAACGCTGGACCTGGGCCAGCACATGCACGTAGCGGGTTTCGACTATTACTTAACATTCCTGAAAGAAATTGGCCTGGAAGGCAAAATTCAAACCGAGCCAAAATTAAACGTGGAATTCAGAGACGATAGCGGTAAAGTCGGCAAGGTAAAAAGCTCTCCCCTGCCCCCACCATTTCACCTGGCTCCTTCATTCTTTGGATTCCCATTTATCTCACCAGGTCAGAAAATTAAACTAATTCGACCACTGCTTACAGGCCTGTTGATGGATCGAAAAAAAGACGGGGCTGATCGCTCTTTCGGAGATTGGCTCAGGAGTAAAGGGGCAAGTGAAGAATCGATAGAAAAACTCTGGAATTCAATCCTGGTCCCGACCTTAAATGCAGTCGCCGACGATGTAAGCCTGTCAATGGGAATGATGATCGTGGAGAGGGTTCTGCTGGATAAGGAAGGCGGAAGACTGGGAAGGCTCAACTGTTCGCTTTCCAGAATAGGGAAAAAGGCCGCCGAATATATCCGGTATCACGGAGGTAGAATAAAATTAAACAGTCGGGTCCAGTCGGTAAAAATAATTGAAGAAGGGAGACATCTTGTCGTTCTGGCGGACGGTACTACCTTAGAGACCGACGTTCTCTTATCCGCGGTTCCCGGTCACGAACTATCCAAAATTCTTCCCGAGTGGACCAGGGAACATTTCTCACACCCCTTCTGGAAATTAGACTGGAACTCCATCATCAACGTCCATCTCTTTTTCAAGGAAAGCGTAATGAGCGAGGAATACTTCGGATATCTAAATGGCTCGGCGGGCTGGGTATTTAACATAAATCGGAACGGGGACGACCCCGGAAAACACATTTGCCTAACCATATCGAACCCGGGGAGTCTGGAGGAAATTGACCCGAAAGAACTTGTTGATAAGGTTAGGGAAGATCTAAGCTCTCCTCTCCCCAGAATCAGACAAACCTCTTTAGAAGACTCTCTGGTACTTTACCAGCCCAGAGCAACGATCAGGGCCACTCCAAAGAGCCACGATCTTCGCCCGCCTCAGAACTCCCCGTTTCCCGGATTTTTTCTCGCCGGGGACTGGACGGACACGGGCTGGCCTTCGACTATGGAAAGTGCGGTAAGGAGTGGATACTCCGCGGCAAGACTGGTGTTAGAGTACGTTCTCGGTAACTCACCCACGGAAGACTCTTTGACCTGAATCGAGCGGTTTTCATTGTTATCTTGAAATTATAGAGCTCTCAGTAAGTCCAATTTTACTAGCGAAAATTGGTCCAGCACCTAGATGAGGATTCTTGCTTGGATGATTTATTCTCACTTGTACCGGTATGGTCGACCATATTATGGATACGGTAAAGGACTTGTCCCAAGCTAGGTAACTCATCTAGGTGCTGGTTGAAAAACTGGACGAGAGTAGGAAGTTTACCGGTGGTGGGCTTATACCCAATAGGTGAAAATACTAACTCGGATAAACCATAGGTACTTCCTTATATGTTCCTTCTTAGAAGTCCCTCTGGAGGGAGAGAATCGCTCAACTGAGGTTTGAAAAACCCTTCCAATTAGCTATAATCCTGACGGTGTTATAAATCGATGGAATTTCACAATCCTACAAAAGGCAGTTTGAGTTTTGAAAAAGTCGTCGACGAGATAGTCGGTATGATGGAAAAGGATCAAAGGTCCGAATACGAAGTCGTAGTCGGAACCGACTCTCATGCGGCGTCGGGGGACCATGAAATTGACTTCGTCAGTGCTATAGTCATCCATAGAATAGGGAAAGGGGGGCGTTACTTCTGGAAGAGGGAGACTGAAAAAGAAATCTATACCCTGAGGGACAAGATCTACAAAGAAGCTTTCCTCTCGTTTGACCTGGCAAAAGACGTGATGGAGCGTCTGGAAGAGGTGACCCTGCTGGATTATAACCTGGAAATACACGTCGACGTCGGCCAACACGGCAAGACAAAAGAAATTATCGACGAGGTTGTCGGGATGATCATCGGGAGCGGATTTGAAGTCAGAACTAAGCCCAATTCCTACGGCGCGTCAACCGTAGCTGATAAACACGCCTGATTAGGTCTTTCTGGAAGAATCTCAACTCTTTAAAAATCTAACGAAGTGGGTCGCTACTTGTTGAGCGCGTCGTATATTTTCCGCCTGGATAATCCCCTGATCTCTGCCAATTCCTTCATCGCCTCTTTTCGGGATAGGTTTTTAAACTTCTTCAACCCCTCAAACTGTTGTTCTATCGGAATATCCCCGTATTTCTCCTGTTTAGCCCGGGCTATTTCTTCCTCGGTCGCTCCCCGAACCGCGACAGTAAATTCCCCTCTTAACTTCTCCCCTTCATCCGAACTCTGAAGTCGTTTAAGGGCCTTCCTGGCCGTTCCTTTGAGAGCCTGTTCGTACTCCTTGGTTAACTCCCGACAGACCGTAATGGATCGATTGGGTAATACTTCTGTTAGAACCTCTAAGGTATCCTCAATCCGGTGAGGTGAATCGTAAAAAACCGTCGTTTCTCTGCGGGTGCGCAGATTTTCCAGGAATTTCCTCTTTTTATTTTTTTTCTTCGGGGCCTGACCCGAAAAGACGAAGCTATCCGTAGGTTGACCTGCAATAGAAAGGCAAGTAACCACCGCTGATGGACCCGGAATTCCAATGATCTCTATTCCCTCTTCTCTCGCCCGGCGCACCAGCTTGAAGCCGGGGTCGGAAATTAGAGGGGTACCGGCATCGCTTATCAGAGCCAGGTCCTGACCGCCGTGGAGTTTGGATACTATCTTACCCCGGCGCTCCTCTCCTGCGCCCTGGTAATAACTAAGAGTAAACGGAGTCTCGATATCGTAATGGTCCAACAATTTCCGGGAATGACGTGAGTCCTCGGCCACTATTAGATCCACATTTCGGAGTGTTTCTACAGCCCTGCAGGTGATGTCCGCCAGGTTTCCGATGGGGGTAGCGATGACAAAAAGTCTTCCAGCCGTTGACTCCTCTCTCTTTGCCTTATTCATCGTAACAATTTTGGCCTGATTTAATTATCAAGTTGGGAGTTCGTCCACGCCCTAACGACCATTCCATTTCTATCACATAAATAAGGCCCAGGTTGGCCCAAGGATGAACCTCCAGAGACTTCGAATTAGTCCAAAGAACACGTTCCCGCCCAGGAAAAGCACGGCCAGGATTATCAAAAAACCGTACTGTTCCATCTGAGCCATTATCTGCTTGCCCCGGTAGGGAATAAAATAGCTTAAGATTCTCGACCCATCCAGTGGAGGAATTGGGATCAAATTGAACATCGCCAGGAGGATATTAATAAACACAAAAACGCCGAGAAAGTAAATTAGAGTCTCCAGGCCGTTCCTCGCAAATTGAGCAAGAAAGGCTCCCCCTTGTCCCCCCTGAAAGGTCCAGAAATAAACCCGGACAAGCAACCGACCTAACCCCGCAGCCAGGGACAACATCAGCACGTTGCTCAATGGGCCAGCAGCGCCAACCATTAGCATTCCACGTTCCGAATCCTGGAAATATCTGGGATCAATGGGTACCGGTTTAGCCCAACCGATTATGAAAATCCCTCCGCCTGAAATGAGGTTAATTAGGATTAATCCGAGAGGAAGTAGCACTGTACCCACGAGATCGATGTGAGGGACGGGATTCAAAGTCAATCTTCCGGCCCTCTTGGCTGTGGGATCCCCCAGCTTCCAGGCCACGTAACCATGGGAGACTTCGTGGACAATGACTGCCGGGAACAATGCAAGTAGAAGTATAACGAGGTTTAAGATCGTGGGAACTATGATATCACCTCTTCTGGAGAGACGGTTATCGTACTCTCATTGGTAATTTGAACCAAACCTGGCTTTGCACCTTTGGGTTTGTCGACGTATTTGACCTGAGTATAACTTACTGTGGCTTTTTCAGCCCCCCGGGCTTTTGAATTCGCCGCGGCGAGCTGTGCGGCTTTAACAATAACCTCCTCGGGTACCTGATCGGGTCTGCCATCCGTTACTACCACCACGTGGGCTCCGGAGTAATTTCTGATGTGGAACCAGAGGTCGTCTCTCGAAGCTTCTCGCACGATATTGTCATTTTGCCGGGCATTCCTACCTACCAGAACCTTGTAACCTTTCACCCAGTACTCTTTTGGGCCGCCCGCTTCACCCTGATCCGAGGATTCAACTTCTTCTTCTATGTAGCCCTTTTCCTTCAACTCGCCTTCGATTCTTGCCAACCCTTCGACCGTTTCCGCTTCCTCACACTGCTCTTCAAGGTTTTTCAAATATTTTAGTTCCCTTTTCAGACTCTTTTTCCTCCGGTCCAATTTTTTCCTACCCCGCTTCAGTTTTTTGTATCTCTCGTAGTACCTCTGAGCATTCTCCTCCGGCGTTAGTGATGGGTCCAGGTCGACTTCCTTTTTTCCTTCCTCTTCGTATGGGTCGTCGAGTTCTACTTTTTCCAGTCCTTTTTCCAGCTGACTCAGATTGGTTAGAATTATATCCCCGGTTTCTTTTAGTTTCTCCCTGTTTTTGGACCGACGGATCTGTTCCTCCACGTTCTTCAACGCCCCTTCCACCCTTTGGAGTTCGTCATCCAGCGTAGTTGCAATCTCTTTCCGGAGTTCCTCTATTTCGAAACCGGACTCCTTAACTCCGTAATAATGATCCAGTGCGCCACCAAGTGTATCAAACGATATTTCTTGCCTATCAGAATAGCTTTCCAGCTTGATGGGGCTAAATTCTACGGGCTTCCCGTCTTCCTGGTAAACCAGCGGAGTGAATTCCCCGGAAGCAAGCTTATCGAAGAACTCATTCGTCGCCTTCCAGAGAACCTCCCGATCGGTTTCGGAAAGTTTTTTCTGCTCCGGGGGAACTTCAGCCCGGACGGCAATTTCTCTGGCCAGGGTCGGGCCGATACCTTCGATATTATTCAGTAAATTTCTCCACACAGGGCCGTCAGGACCAAGAAATTCGTAAAACTCTTCTTTCCGGAGCTCAAAAGGATTTACCTTATCCTGCCCGGGCGGGAACTGGTACTTGTCGCCTCGGGAGACCGAGCGCTTCCAGCTTTGCTTTTCTTTTAAAGTACCGATGATCTTTCCTTCTCGCACCAGAAAAAGGTTGCTATTTCGACCCATTAGCTCAACGTAGAGATCCTTTCGTTCTATATCATTTTCTCCATCCCCTTCCCCGTCTTTAACCCCCACGGAAATCCTCAGCACCCTGTCCAGCCCCCTTTGAGTTATTCTAGTTATTTTACCACCGGAAAGGTGTTTTCGCAGAAGCATGGTAAATGGAGGGGGTTCCTGCGGATTATCAAAATCCAAATCCGTAAGCTGGATTCGGAAATCTTCCCCACAGGAGATCAATAGCTTGAAGTTATCGCCATTCCAAACGTTAACCGTAACTAACTCCGAACGAGGCTGATATATCTTACGTACCCAGCCACCGGTAAGCTTCTCCTGTATTTCCCGTTTTATCCCGTGAAGTGTAATTCCATCAAGCGCCATGAGTCTTTATAATAACCTCGCTTGCTAGAAGAGAAAAGGTTTGAAATAGATAGGCCTCTTCAATGAACTTTCCGTTGGGGTTCAGTTTATCCGAGGGAAGTCAAATATCCAGGTTCGTAATCTGGCTGCTATTTTCCTTGATAAAGTTTTTCCTCGCCTGAACATCGCTGCCCATCAGGGTGCTGAATAGCTCATCCGCTTCGAGCGCGTCTTTTATGGAAACCTCCTTCATTATTCTATTTTCCGGGTTCATAGTGGTTTCCCATAGCTGAGACGGATTCATTTCTCCCAATCCCTTGAACCTCTGAACTGAAGAAGGTTTGGTTTTCCTTTCCGAAAGATACTCATCCAAATCCTGCTCCGTATAGAAATACTGTTTGCTATTCCCGGATTGAACCTTGTATAGAGGAGGTTGAGCAATAAAAATGTGGCCTTCCCTTATCAGCGGCTCAAAGTTTCGATAGAAGAAGGTTAACAGAAGTGCCCGAATGTGGGCGCCATCGACGTCCGCATCCGTCATGATGATGATTCTTTCGTAACGCAATTTTTCCTGAGAGAAGTGATCCTGGACACCCGTACCCATAGCGGTGATTATTGATTTCAGTTCGTTGTTCTCCAGCTGTTTGCTCATCCGGGACTTCTCGACGTTTAATATTTTTCCCCTGAGCGGAAGTATGGCCTGAAATCCTCGGTCCCGGGCACCCTTTGCAGACCCACCGGCAGAATCTCCCTCCACGATAAATAGTTCGCTTCCTTCGGGCTTCCTCTGCGTGCAGTCGGCCAGTTTCCCCGGTAGTGAAGTCGAGATTAACGCGTTCTTTCGCGCCAGTTTCCGGGCTTTTTTGGCTGCATTTCTCGCCCGAGCGGCTTCAAGCGATTTCTCGATTATCTTTCTTGCAACCTGTTTGTTTGACTTGTAAAAGTCCAGTAACATCTCCGACGTTACATTCCTAACAATCTCCCGAATTTCGGGATTTCCCAGCTTGGTTTTCGTTTGTCCCTCGAATTCAGGTTCTGGTAGGCGTACGTTAATTATTCCGGTTAATCCCTCTCTTATATCCCTTCCGGAAAGGTTGTCGTCTTTTTTCTTCAAAATCTTTTTCGACCGGGCGTACTCATTAGTAGTTTTGGTTAACGCCGTCTTAAATCCGGTGACATGCTTTCCTCCTTCCTGCGTATTGATATTATTGGCAAAGGAATACGTCGATTCGGAGAACTTCTTGGTAAATTGAAGTGCTATTTCGACAAAGTTTCCGTCTTTTTCACTTTTGAAGTAAATTGGTTTACTGTGGAGCTTTTCTTCGTTTTCAGTAATTGAAGTTACGTATTCCTTGATGCCTCCCTCATACTGGAAAGATTTCGTCACATCGGCTTCCTTGTTTTCAAGTATGATCTTGAGGCCCTTGTTTAAATAGGCAAGCTCTCGCAGTCGGTGGGTAAGTTTTGGTAGGTCGTATTCAAGGTCACCAAAAATTTCTCCGTCCGGGAGGAAGGTGATTTTTGTTCCCCGGGTACCTTCATCGGTTCCTATTTCCTTGAGTTCCGTCAGAGCCTCTCCCCTTGTGAAGTCCTGCCTAAACCGGGAACCGTCACGCTGTACCTCGACCCTCATCCATTCTGCCAGGGCATTCACGACGGATACACCGACACCATGGAGACCACCACTGACCTTGTAGCTCTTGTGGTCAAACTTTCCGCCAGCATGCAAAGTGGTCATAACCACTTCTACTCCGCTCATACCTTTCTCGGCGTGATGATCGACGGGGATCCCTCGCCCGTTGTCAACGACCGTCACTTTGTCGTCCTCATGGATTATGACTTTTATCTCATCACATTCCCCTATCAGAGCTTCGTCGATGCTGTTGTCCAGCACCTCGTCGATCAAGTGCATTACTCCCTCTTGCCCGGTACTTCCAATGTACATCCCCGGTCTCTTGCGGACAGCTTCCAGATCCTCCAGAACTTTAATTTGATCTGCTTCGTAAGGCATATAA